>NZ_NHNZ01000019.1:0-10107 GCF_002727095.1 Halorubrum sp. C191
GGGGCGCGACGGATAAAGGGCCCGTGACGGTGGCGGGAGTTGCCTCGGTGTCCGCCTGAGCCGCGCCGCGCAAATGGGGACCGAGCCGTCTCGGTCGCCGAGGCGGCCGAACTGGTGCGCTTTTGAACGCGGGGGACCTCGGTCCGGGTATGACCGAAACGCTCAGGCTCGCGACCCGCGGGTCGGACCTGGCCCTCCGGCAGGCCGAGACCGTCCGCGAAGCGCTGTCGAGCCGGCGCCGCGACGTCGAACTCCGGCAGGTGGAGACGCGCGGCGACCAGATCCCCGACGAACTGATCCACCGCCTCGGGAAGACAGGCGCGTTCGTGCGCGCCCTGGACGAAGAGGTGCTCGCCGGCGACGCCGACCTCGCGGTCCACTCGCTGAAAGACCTCCCCACCGAGGAGATGGCGGAGCTCGTCGTCGCCGGCGTCCCCGAGCGGGCGCCCTCCGGCGACGTGGTCGTCCAGCCGGAGGGACTCGGGATCGAGGACCTCCCCGCGGGCGCCGTCGTCGGCACCGGCTCGCTCCGCCGCGGGGCGCAGATCCGGGCGGCCCGCCCCGACCTCACCGTCGAGCCGATCCGGGGCAACGTCGACACGCGGCTGGAGAAGCTGCTCGCGCCCGGCCTCCAGGCCGAACACGAGCGGCGCCTGATCGCGTCGGGCGAGGAGAATGCCCTGACGGCGGAGGCCGACGAGGGCGGCGACGAGAACGCTGACGACACGGACGACGAGGATACCGACGGCGACGAGGTCGACGAGGAGTTCGACGAGACCGTCGAGGAGTGGTTCGACTCGCTGTCCGACCTCGAACGCGACGCGATGGAGCGGAAGGTCGAGACCGAGTACGACGCCGTCGTCCTCGCGGAGGCCGGCCTACGCCGCTCGAACCTCTTCTACGAGGTGGAGACGACACGGCTCCCGCGCGAGGAGTACGTCCCTGCGGCGGGGCAGGGGGCCATCGCCGTCACCGCGAGCGACCCCGACGTGATCGAGGCGGTCCGTAAGGCGGTCGACCACCCGCGGACCCGCGTCGCGGTCACCGTCGAGCGGACGATCCTCGGCGAGCTCAACGGGGGCTGCGTCGCGCCGATCGGCGTCTCCGCGATGGTTCAGGGCGAGCACGTCCACGTCAGAGCGCGGGTGCTGTCGACCGACGGCACCGAGGAGGTGGCCGACACCCGCGACCTCCCGATCCGGTCACACGCGACGGCCGCCGCCGAGTTTGCCGCCGACCTCGCGGACCGCGGGGCGGACGAGCTGATAGCCGAGGCCCGCGAGGAGGCCGACGCCGATGAGTGACGACGGCGCCGGCGCGGGCTCCGGAGCGAACGCGGACGAACCCCCGACGCGTCGGCGCGACGACGGCGTCGGCACCGTCTTCCTCGTCGGGTCCGGCCCGGGCGACCCGGACCTGCTCACGGTGAAAGCGAAGCGACTGATCGAGTCGGCCGACGTGGTCCTTCACGACAAGCTCCCGGGCCCGGAGATCCTCGGCGAGATCCCCGAGGCGAAGCGCGAGGACGTGGGGAAACGCGCCGGCGGCGAGTGGACGCCGCAGGAGTACACCAACCGGCGTATGGTCGAGCTGGCCCGCGAGGGGAACCGCGTCGTCCGGCTGAAGGGCGGCGACCCGTTCGTCTTCGGCCGCGGCGGCGAGGAGGCCGAACACCTCGCCGAGGTCGGGATCCCCTTCGAGGTCGTCCCCGGCGTCACCTCGGCCATCGCGGGGCCCTCCGTGGCCGGGATCCCCGTGACCCACCGCGACCACGCCTCCTCCGTCTCCTTCGTCACGGGCCACGAGGACCCGACGAAAGACGAGTCCGCCGTCGACTGGGAGGCGCTGGCGGCGACCGGCGGCACCATCGTCGTGCTGATGGGCGTCGGGAAGCTGCCGGCGTACACGGCCGAGCTCCGCGACGCCGGCCTCGGCGGCGACACGCCCGTCGCGCTCGTCGAGCGCGCGACGTGGCCCGACATGCGCGTCGCGACCGGCACGCTCGACACGATCGTCGACGCCCGCGACGAGGCGGGGATCGAGCCGCCCGCGATCACCGTGATCGGCGACGTTGCCGCGACCCGTGACCGCGTCGTGACCTTCCTCGAGAACGCCGGCTCCGCACCGGTCCGGTCGGCGACGGAGGGAGACGACGACGGGTCGGTCGGAGGTGACGAGACGTGAGCGAAGACGGGGGTGGCCGCCCGCGCGTGGCCGTCTTCCGGCCGGACGACGAGCGGATCGAGGCGGCCGTCGAGCTGCTCCGGTCGCTCGGCGCGGAGCCGGTCGCCGACCCGATGCTCGAAGTTGAGCCGACGGGCGCCGTCCCCGCCGACGCGCCGCTCGTCGTGTTCACGAGCAAGACCGGCGTCGAACTGGCCGCCGAGGCGGGCTGGGAGCCGGGGGACGCCGACCTCGCGGCCATCGGCCCGACGACCGCCGCGGCCGCCCGCGACGCGGGGTGGACGGTCGCCGTCGTCCCGGAAGAGTACACCTCCGCGGGCCTCGTCGCGGCGCTCGAACCGCGCGTCGGGGGCGAGCGCGTGACGGTCGCCCGCTCCGATCACGGCAGCGACGTCCTCCTCGACGGGCTCCGCGAGGCCGGCGCCGAGGTGACCGAGACCGTCCTGTATCGGCTCGCGCGGCCGGCCGCCGCGGGCGACTCCGCGGAGCTGGCCGCCGCGGGCGACCTCGACGCGGCGGCGTTCACCTCCTCGCTCACGGTCGACCACTTCCTCGCGGCGGCCGCCGACCGCGGGGTCGAGGAGGCGGCGCGCGCCGGACTGGGGGACGCGGTCGTCGGCGCCATCGGCCCGCCGACGGCCGAGACCGCGGCCGACCGCGGCGTCGACGTCGACGTCGTTCCCGACGCGGCGTCGTTCGAGTCGCTCGCGGCCGCGGTCGTCGACGCGGCCGGCAAAGCGTCGACCGCCGCGTCCGGCGACGGTCCGCGCTGACCCCGCGGTCGCGTGACTGAAGCGGAACGACAGCGGCGCGGCCGCGTCGAGGCGGCCGTCGTGGCCGCCGAATATCCGGAGCGAAAACGCAAGGCGGCGTTGGGGCTTCTCGTCGCTTCGGCTCGCTCGCGGGTAACGACGCGGTCGCGTCCCGATTCGGCCGCGAAAATACCACTCGTGATATTCGGGAGCGCGGATTTATTATCGGGAACGTGATATCGGGTGCCATGGAACCGAGCGAGCGCTGGCTGCTGCGGGTCGAGGAGGATATCCTCGTCGTCGAGTTCCCACACGGGACTGGGCTGAGCCCCGCAGACGGCGAGGCGCTGCTCGACCGCTGGCGGAGCGCGACCGACCCCGACGATGTCGACGCGATCGTGATCGTCGTGCGGACGAGCAGGCCGTGTTCGGACGCCGGCCGGCGCGCGCTCCGCGAGTCGGCGCAGATAGCGGTCGCCCGCGGCGTCGACCGCTTCGCCGTCGTCGGGCAGCGCTCGAAGCGGCGGTACCTCAAGCGGACCATCGACGTCGAGGGCGTCGACACCGAGGCGTTCAACGACGACGACGCCGCGATGCAGTGGGCGAGGAGCCCGTCCGCGACCGCATCGTCGGTCGGGACCTCCTCGTAGTTAGCTTCCGGTCTCGGTCCCGTTCTCCGCGTCGTCCGTCTCGTTACCACTGGTGGCGTCGCCGTCACCGGAGTCGTCGGTCGTCTCCCCGTCGTCGCTCTCCTCGCCGCCGCCCTCCTCACCGTCTTCGTCCGCCTCTGACTCTTCGATGTCGCCGTCGCCGTCCTCGTCTTCGTCGATCTCGTTGACCTCGACGTCGCGGCCCGCGACCCCGCTGCCCGAGATCACGGGTTTGAGGATGTAGCCGTTGTTCTTGCCGCGCTTGACGACGTTGATATCGAAGACGAAGCTGACCGGCTCGTCGGCGGTGACCTCGAACTCGTTCGTGATCTGGAGCTTCTCGCTCGGGAGCTTCACGTCGACCTCGCCGCCGTCGACGATCCCCTCGATAGCGGAGACCGCCAGTTCGATCTTCTCGTAGTCCCCGGCCGGGAGCTCGCCGTCGAAGACGGCGATCGCGTCCTCGTCGATCACCTGCGTGAGGTCGACCGTCGCGCCGTCGAGGTCGACGACCCTGAAGCCGCGGTCCTCGCCCTCGTCCGCGTCGTCTTCCTCGTCGTCGTCTCCTTCGGTGTCTTCCTCGTCGTCTCCGCTCTCGTCTCCTGCCACGTCGTCCCCCTCGTCCTCGTCGTCCGGCGTTCCGTTGGGGGACCCGTCGTCACCGTCGGTGTCGGTGACGTTCTCGCCGGCGTCGTCCTCGTTTTCATCTCCGGCTTCGTCGCCCTCGTCCTCGCCGTCACCAGCCTCGAACACGCGGGCTCGGTCGAGGGTCACGTCCAGCCGGTCGAAGTCGTCGATGTCGGCCGGGGCGTCGCTGATGAGGAGCCGGAAAGTGCCGGTTAGCGGTTCCGAGCCGTCCGAGCCGTCGGAGCCGTCCGAGCCGCCAGACGACGGGGGCGATTCGCCGCCGGTACAGCCGGCGAGGAGCGTCGCGCTCGCGCCGGCGCCGACGGCGACGAACTCGCGTCGGCCGAGGCCGCCGGTGGCCGCGTCGGCCGGTCGGTCGTCGTCTGTCGGCTGCGATCCGTCGTCGTCTGCCGTCCGCGATCGGTCCGTCATGGTGATTCGACGGACGGGCCGCGGACGGGTATAAACGAGAGATACTCCGGTCGGATTTGCGCCGATAAAGCCGATTTTATCGGGTATCGCGGTGGTTTACGGTGAGCGGCCCGCTCTCGCCGGCGGACCTACGGTTTGGCCGTGTCGATGCCGGCCTGCTCGACCACGCGCTCCGCGTGGCGCGTCGCGCGCTCGCGGACCGTCGCCGCGTCGACCCCGACGTGCTCGCCGTTCGTGTACCGGACCTCGCCGTCGACCATGGTGAAGGTCACGTCGTCGCCGTGGGCCGCGTACACGAGGTGCGAGAGGGGGTCGTGGACCGGCGTCGCGCGCGTCAGGTCGGTCGTGATCCCGATTACGTCGGCGCGGTGTCCCTCGCGCAGCGCGCCGAGGCGGTCGAAGCCGGCGGCGCGGGCGCCGTGTTCGGTCGCCATCTCCAGCACGGTCGACGCGGGGAGCCTCGTGGGGTCGCGGGCGTTGACCTTGCCGAGGAGGCTCGCCTGTCGCATCTCGGTGAAGGGGTCGAGCGTGTTGTTACACGGCGGGCCGTCGTTGCCGAGCGCGACCGTCATCCCGCGGTCGAGGTAGTCCTGAACCGGGGCGATCCCCGAGGCGAGCTTCATGTTCGAGGAGGGGCAGTGGGTGACGACCGTGTCGGTCTCGGCGAGCACCTCGCGCTCGCGCTCGTCGGTGTGGACGCAGTGGGCGAGCGTCACGTCCGGCCCAGTCAGCCCGACCTCGTCGAGCCAGAGGATGTTCCGCTTTCCGGTGTCGGCCTCGACCGTCTCGATCTCGTCCTCGTTCTCGCTGGCGTGGGTGTGGATCGTCACGCCGTCGTACCGGTCGGCCAACTCGCGGCAGCCGCGCAGGCAGGCCTCCGTACAGGTGACGGCGAACCGCGGGGTGACCGCGTACCGGACGCGCCCGCCTGCGGCTCCGTGGTACTCCCGGATGAGCGCCTCGCTCTCCGCGAGCGCGGCGTCGGTCTCCTCCAAGAGGCCGTCCGGCGAGTCGCGGTCCATCAGGACCTTTCCGAGCCGCGCGCGGATCCCGGTCTCGATCGCGGCCTCGAACGCCTCGTTCGCGTGGTTCACCGAGAGGTGGTCGACGACGGTCGTCGTGCCCGACTCGAGACACTCCAAGTAGCCGAGTTCGGCGGCCGCGCGGGTGGCCTCGGCGTCCATCGCGGCCTCCATCGGCAACACCGCGTCGAACAGCCAGTCGAGGAGGGCGGCGTCGTCCGCGATCCCCCGCCCCAGCGACTGGACGGAGTGGACGTGGCCGCCGATGAGGCCGGGCGCGACGACGTCGAACGCGCGCCGCTCGTGGTCGGGATATCGGTCCCGCAGGATGCTCTCGTCGCCGACCGCGGCGATCGTGTTCCCCTCGACGACGACGGCGCCCTCGGGGATGACGGTCTCGGAGTCGGCCACGACGGTTCCGGCGATCAGCATGTCCGTCCGTTCCTGACGGTCGACCGGCAAGAGGCTGTCCGTTCGCGACCCCCGGCCCGATCAGTTCGAAACCGACGAGCGTGCGATCGCCGAGGCGGCGAGTCCGGCGGCGGGAGCGACGAGACGTTCGGCACAGTCGAGCGGTCGCCGCGTGTCGCTATCAACGTCGGAACGGTCGCAGGCGGGGTTCGCGGTCTGACGGTCGCTCGTCGCTACGCCCGCCACACGGGCTCAGTTATCACAGATCGTCGCGCGGCCCGAGACCGCGTATTTAAACGCCGCGGCCCTGGAGCTGCTCTTCTTCGGCCATGTCCTCGTTGGACTGACCCTTCATCCCCTTGCCGCTGCCGCTCGCGATCCGGGCGAGCTCCTCGGGGTCGTCCCAGTTGTTGACGGCCTCGACGATGGAGGCGCCCATCGCCTCGGGATCCTCGGCGCCGAAGACGCCGGAGCCGACGAAGATGCCGTCGCAGCCGTGGTACATCATCAGCGCGGCGTCGGCCGGCGTCGCGATGCCGCCGGCGGCGAAGTTGACGACCGGGAGCCGCTCGGCCTCGGCGGTCTCGTGGACCAGATCGCGCGGTGCGCCGTGTTCGCGGGCCCACTTCTCGCGCTCCTCGTGGTTGAGGCCGGTGAGCGTCCGGATCTGGTTTTTGATCGTGCGCTGGTGTTTGACGGCCTGGTTCACGTCGCCCGTGCCGGCCTCGCCCTTCGTCCGGATCATCGCCGCGCCCTCGTTGATGCGGCGGAGCGCCTCCGGCAGGTTCCGGGCCCCGCAGACGAACGGGGACGTGAAGTCGCGCTTGTCGGTGTGGTACTCGTCGTCGGCGGGCGTGAGCACCTCGGACTCGTCGATCATGTCGATCCCGAGCGCCTCTAGGATCTCCGCCTCCTTGCGGTGGCCGATCCGCGATTTCCCCATCACCGGGATCGACACCTCGTCGATGATCTCGGGGACGCGCTCGGGGTCGGGCATCCGGGCGACGCCGCCGCGCTTCCGGATGTCGGCCGGGACGTGTTCGAGGACCATCACGGCGACCGCGCCGGCGTCCTCCGCGATGCGGGCCTGCTCGCGGTTGACGACGTCCATGATCACGCCGCCCTTCTGCATCTGCGCGAAGCCGCGCTTGACCAGCTCGGTCCCCCGCTTCAGCTCCTCCAGATCCGTGGCCTCTGGCATGAATATAGCTTGGGTCGCCGGCCACTTAACGGGTCGCTTTCGGGCGGATGGACGGGCGAGCGCGCCGTTCAGTCGCGATCGGAAGCGCGGTCCGTCGCGGCCGCGCTCCGCGCTCGCGCGTCGCCACCGCAACCGCGAAGTCTCCCCGCCGTCTACGCCGCGAGCGTGACGACCGGAGCCATCCTCGCCGGCGGCCGCTCGACGCGCTTCGGCGACGCGGACAAGGCGGTGGCGCCGATCGCCGGGACCCCCATGATCCGTCGGGTCGCGGACCGGCTCGCGGGGACCGACGACCCGGTCCCGCCCGGCGCCGACCGCGCGAGCGGCGGCGACCCAGTCGTCGACGAACTCGTCGTCAACTGCCGCCCGGGCCAGCGCGAGGCGATCGCCGACGCGCTGGCCGCGGTCCCGCTGTCCGTCCGCTGGGCGCTCGACGAGGCGCCGGACCCCGGCCCGCTGGCGGGGATCCGGAACGCCTGCCGGGCGGCAACCGACCCCTACGCCGTCGTCGTCGCCTGCGACATGCCGTTCGTCGACCCGGGCTTCCTCGCCCACCTCCGCGAGGCGGCCGCGGGCGCGGAGGCCGCGGTCCCACGGCTCGACGGGCGGTGGTACCAGACGACGCAGGCGGTCTACGCGACGGAGCCGGCCGCGGTCGCCTGCGACCGCGCGCTCGGTCGCGGCGACCGGAAGGTGCTGGCGCTGGTGGACCGGCTGGACGAGGTCGTCGTCGACGACGCGGCGATCCGCTCGCTGACGACCGACCGCACGTTCACCAACGTCAACACGCGGTCCGACCGCGACGACGCGGAGCGGGCGGTCGCCGCCGCGCTCGACGCGGCGTGAGGCGCTCGGCCGGCGGTCACTCCTTCAGCACTTCGTATGCCTCGTTGAGCTGCTTGAAGTCCTCCTCGTCGCCGTCCTCGCCGTCCGGGTGGAGCCGCTTCGCGCGCTCTCGGTACCGCCGGCGAACCGTCTCGCCGTCGGCCGTGCGGTCAAGGCCGAGGGTCTCGTACGCCTCCCGTTCGCTCATCCGGTCGGCCGCGGGCGCGCGGTCACTGGGGTCCCCACCCCCGGCTCCGCTGGGACCGCGAGCGCCGGCCCGTCGGCCGCGCGCGCTCCGACCGCCGTCGGTCCCGGCGGCGCGGTACGCGCGCTCTCGGTTGGCCTCGGCGCGGGCGCGCTGTCTCGCGCGCTCGCGCTCAGTCGGTCCCGCCCGCTCGGCGGACCGCCGGGCCTGGTCGTCGAGGCGTCCGCTGGCGTGGTACCAGAGGAAGTACGAGACGGCGCCGAACGGCAGCGCGAGCGCTAACGCGATCGGGTGGAGGACGATCCCCGCGATCACGAGCAGCGCCGTCATGCCGACGAACGCCCCGGCGAGCACCACGACGATCGTTCGGTTCGTCACGGACGTACTGGGGGACGGAGGACCGTAAGAGTCCCGACGGCGGCCGTCCGGCGAGGCGGGGGTCACGTCGGGGGCGGCGTTCGCGTCGCCCGCCGCCTCCGCTCGCTCCCTCGCGGCCCCACTCGCTTGCCGCTCCTCGCCTCCGCACCGTTTATCACCGCGGCCGCCCGGGTACGGCGTATGGAACCGGCGGACAGGGAGACGGTGACGGGGCTACCGCCCGGGATCGCCGCCGCCCGCGAGGATCTCACGCCGATGCTCTCGCAGTACGCCGACCTTTGTGCCGCCCACGGGGACGCCCTCGTCCTGTTTCAGGTCGGCGACTTCTACGAGGCGTTCTGCGAGGCGGCCGAGACCGTGGCCCGCGTCTGCGAGGTGACGCTGACCGAGCGGTCCGACTCGACCGGCGACTACCCGATGGCCGGGATCCCGATCGACAACGCGGCCCCCTACCTCGAGTCGCTACTCGACGCGGGCTACCGCGTCGCGCTCGGCGACCAGGTCGAGGACGCTGCGCAGGCGTCGGGGCTCGTCGACCGCGCCGTCACCGAGGTGATCACGCCCGGGACCGTCGTCGAGGACGACCTCCTCGAGTCGGGGACGACGAACTACGTCGCGGCGGTGGCGGCCGAAGACGACGACTCCGCCGAGACGACCGTCGGGCTCGCCGCGGTCGACGTCTCGACCGGCGAGTGCCTCGTCACGTCCGGCGGTCCGGACGCGGTCGCGGGCGAACTCGACCGGATCGCCCCGGCCGAACTCATCGCGGGGCCGGACGCGCCGGCCTTCGAGCCGAGCGACGCGGAGCGCGGGTGGACGACGCACGACTACGACGCCGGCGCCTTCGACCGCCGGACTGCGACCGAGCGGCTGGAGCCGTACCTCCCCGCGCCCGAGCGGCGCTTCGACGCGGACGCGGAGCTGCGGGCGGCCGGCGCGGTGCTCGCGTACGCCGAGTACACGCAGGGCGACGACGGCCCGCTCTCGTACGTGACTCGGGTCCGGCGGTACGACCCCCGCGACCGGCTCCGGCTCGACGCGGCGGCCCAGCGCAGCCTGGAGCTGTTCGAGAACCGGGGGCTTGGCGCGAGCGACACGCTGTTCGACGCGCTCGACGAGACGAACTGCGCGCTCGGGCGACGGTGTCTGGAGCGCTGGCTCCGGCGCCCGCTCGTCGACGCGGACGCGATCCGGAGCCGCCACGACGCGGTCGGCGAACTCGCCGACCGGAGCCTCGCTCGCGAGGGGGTCGCCGACGCGCTCGCGACCGCCTACGACCTCGAACGGCTGGTGAGCCGCGTCTCGCGGGGGCGGGCCGACGCCCGCGACCTGCGCTCGCTCCACCGGACGCTCGCCGTCGTCCCCGACCTGAAGGCGACGCTGGCGGGCGCGGGGGGAGAGGAACGCCCCACCACCGACG
>NZ_NHNZ01000075.1:0-4096 GCF_002727095.1 Halorubrum sp. C191
ACGACCCTGGCCGCGAGAAGTTCAAGCTATGAGATGGTTTCTATGACAGGCTCGCGACAATTAAATTCCAGAAGTGAAGCAGCTACAGAGCACGCCCTTGGGTGGGGAGGACCGTGTTACATTGCTGTAAGGCAGAAGGATGTACTGTGTGAAGAGGTGTCTTATTATATATAACACAATCAGCGCGATTTCGCGAAACACGCGGAACCACAAGCGCGCTCACACAGGGAAGCTGAACAAGCGCTTCACAGCTGAGTTCACGGTTTCGGTCATTGAGTGCTGGTTGTAGCGATCATCGTCGATTCTGGCGTTGAATGGGTACAACACAAAGAGCCGATGCTTGATCAGCCGTCTGTTCCCAAGCACATACACCGTTTGCGGAGATCGCCCGCGTTCCGACGTGAAGTACCTCGGGATCAAGCCCCGAGGCTTCCCGTTTCCACGACGTGCTTTACAGATTCCGCGAGGGAATCCACAGGGAGCGCAGTCTCCACGGGCGTGGATTCGGAGTTCCCCACTCCTACTTGATGGTCACGGCAGAGCGTCTGACCCGGCTTATTTTCGCCGACTAAGCCAGACGCGAAGTGTGCCGTCACACCACTCTATTTGAGATGTTTCGAGTTAATGGCTTGGTTCACGAGTTGTCGGCTTCATCCACGGGGTCAAGCCTCGTGGCATTCGCCTCGACAGCCTGTAAAATCTGCTTAGTGAGGTCTGTGTCACTTTCTTCCCAGTTCGTTGAGAGAACGGGTATCAAAGATTTAATTTAAGTCGATATCGAGTTCTGCTCGTGGCTACCACAAGTTACGGCTTGTTGGCGTTGGCACCGCCGCTTCTGGCAATCGTGTTGGCGATGACGACACGGCAGGTGCTTGTGTCCCTATTCGCCGGCGTCTGGATCGGCGCGATGATCGTGGCGAACTGGAATCCAATCGCGGCGACAGGACTCACGATGGACTGGCTCGTCGAAGTATTTCGGTCGCCATTCAATACGAAATTCATTATTCTCATAATGTTCATGGGCGCGGGTGCGGCGTTCATTCACCGCTCCGGTGGCATCCTGGCACTGGAGCGGTGGATCGGCGATCGTGTTGACAGCGCCCGCGAGTCTCAGATCCTCACGTGGCTCATCGGAGTCTTCATTTTCTTCAGTTCTTATACCAGCACCATCGTCACAGGCAACGCGACACGGGATCTCGCGCAGGAAAACCACTCCTCCCGGGAAATGCACGCCTACACGCTTGATTCAACGACATCGCCCGTGGCGACCTTCGGGCCTGTGTCATCTTGGATCGGCTACCAAGTCTCAATGATTATCGTCGGGTTCGAGGCGGCTACGGTTACCGCCGCGGAACTCGGGATGACCCCCTTCGGATTGTTCCTCCAGAGTATTCCTTGGAACATTTACTGTTTCATGGCGTTCTTCATGGTCGGGTTCATCGCGATTACTCAGCGATTCTTTGGTCCGATGCTTGACGCCGAGTGGCGGGCGCGTTCCACCGGTCGGACTATTCGGGAAGACGCGACGCCATTGTCCGACGTCTCCCAGGACGTCGGCGAGCCGAGCGACAGGAACCCGACCCTCGTGAATTTCTTCGGCCCCATTTTTGTGTTGCTCGTCGTGAGTTTGGTCTCGATGTGGTGGCTGGGTGGTGGACAAAATCCCGGCGTTAGTATCTCGAAGGCATTCCAAGAGACTGACGTGGCGCTCGGTCTTCTGTATGGGTCTTTCGCGTTCATGCTGTCCGGGTTTGTCGGATCACTCGGCTACCGGACAATGGACCTCGAAACGGCCAGCGATACCATCATCCAGGGATTCAAAACGATGAACATCGCCATCGCGATCATCGTGTTAGCGTGGTCGATCGGTTTAGCTGCCGAGAAGGTCGGCACCGCCCAAGCGATTGTGGATATAATGGTCGGCAGCGGTGTTCCTGGGAGCTTCCTCCCCGTCATAATCTTCCTCGCAGCAATGTTTGTCGCGTTCACGACCGGTACCTCTTGGGGCACCATGGCTATTCTCACCCCACTCGCAATCCCGCTTGGGTATGAACTGGTCGGTCCTTCTATCCTCCCCGTGCTTATCGGGGTGCTGTTCGGCGGCGCTATCTATGGCGACCACAGTTCACCAATCAGCGACACGACAGTTATGTCGTCTATCTTCTCAGGCTCCGATCATATTGATCACGTTAACACCCAAGTCCCATTCGCAGGAACTGCGGCGGGGGTCACGGTGCTCGTCCTCGTGTTGTACGGGCTGGGTCTTCAGACGGCATACTTCGCACTGCCACTGGCGCTCGTTCTGACGGCAATCGCAGTGCTCGTTCTCAACAAGTTCGACGCTAGACGTAAGGGGCTCCCCGAGGTGATGCCTTCCGCTGACGCAATCGAATCCGGCGATGTTGATGTTGACGCCGTTGAACGCGGTGAGGTTGATGGCAACAACGGGAGTCACGACCATCTCACGCTGATCCCGGTACTGGCGGTCATCATCGTCGCTGCGTACCTCGCGCTCGTGGTCGCATTCGCGGCGGTAGGTACCTAAATCGACATGGTGTTCTGATCGTTATCAGTTGCTGATCAAGGACTATATTGGATCGCCATACGGCAGCGAGGTAGGCCGCTAAATCAAATGAGTTGAAGCGGGAGACTTCAGTTGCCTATGACCCAAATCTCCTGCTTCATCGGGGGTACGTGTTTAGCCCCGTCTGATTTCGTCACTATCTCGTAGGTGGTGGCCTATGATAGACACATGGTCTGCCAGCAGGGAGTCAGTCTACATCCTCAGGGATGGTCTCCGAGCAGCGGAGACCATCCCGTCAGCCCTGCTGTCTTCGTTTCGAGGTGGAATCGATGAGCTGGGACGATCTCTCCAAGGACGAACTCCTCTCGCGATTTCTCCAGATGGAGGAGCGAATCGACGAGCTGGAAGAGACGATCGCCCAGAAGGACGAGCGGATCGAGGAACAGAACGAACTGATCGAAGAGCAGCAAGAGCGGATCGAAGAACTCGAAACACGCCTCCGGAAGTACGAGAATCCACACACTCCACCCAGTAAGCGACGGTCGGGGACCGACGGGTCCCCGACCTCGCAGGACGACGAAGACGACGATGTCCGAACTGATGGCGGCACTCCTGGCCGAAAGGATGGTCACGACCCGGAGTGGCGCTCTCCGCCTGATCCCGACGAAGAAGTCGATGTCACCTGTGACTGTTGTCCTGAGTGTGGCGACCACTTCGACGAGTCGGTGGGCGTCAGCCCCCGACTCGTCGAGGAAATCCCTGACCCCCAAACCCCAGAGATAACCCGGTACAACCGCCACTACTACCAGTGCGATTCCTGTGGAACAGAGACAGTTGCGGCTCACCCCGACTGCCCCGATGAGGGGCAGTTCGGGGTGAACGTCATCGCTCAATCAGCTCTGTCACGGTACGATCACCGCCTTCCTTACCGGAAGATCGCTGATCGCTTCGAGCAACTACACGGACTCGAACTCTCGGGTGCATCCGCGTGGCACGCGACCGAGCGCGCTGCGCGCGCCGGTCGCTGTGAGTACGAGCAGATCCGTCAAGAGATTCAGGATGCTGACGTGGTTCACATCGACGAGACAGGCATCAAGCGCGACGGTGAACAAGCGTGGATTTGGACGTTTCAGACCGTTCAACACACGTTGTACGCGGTCAGGGAGAGTCGCGGAAGTGATGTTCCCGCGGAAGTCCTCGGCGAGGACTTCGCGGGAACAGTCGTCTGTGACGGGTGGACGGCGTACCCAGCTTTCAGCAGCAACCTCCAGCGGTGCTGGGCGCACATTCTTCGAGANNCGCCGAAAAGCAGCCAGAAGGTGAACCGATCTACCAGGCTCTCAGACAGCTATTCGTCGCTCTCCAGGCTCGGCTGGAGAGCGACCCAAGTCCTCGTGAGAGAGCAGACCTCCAGCGTGTGGCGCGAAGAGAGCTTGAATCGCTGATTGACCGGTCAGTACCCGACGGACCAGTGGCAACACTGCTGGGGAAGATCGAAGGAGGTCTCGACCACTGGCTCACCTTCGTCGGTGAGCCAGCGGTCTCTCCGACAAACAATGCCGCAGAGAACGC
>NZ_NHNZ01000142.1:0-1359 GCF_002727095.1 Halorubrum sp. C191
CCGCCGCCGTCGACGCCCTCGAAACTCTTTGTCTATCGCGTCTGCTTCGAGGACCGTGCGTCAAGCGGAGGGGGTCGCACGCGCGGCCCGGGATACGTTATGACGGGTATATCCTTACGACCTAAATCGTATATCAGTATACTCTAAATGTAGTCTATTTTTATCGCGGCCGCGCCACGGCGAGCGTCTGTGCGCATGTGGTATGGTAGTGAAAGTGATAACTCTCCCGTGGCGTCCGAATTTCCCCTACGGCTCCGCCGTCGTGTATTCCTGACGCCCGAACTATCTCGTGAGACGGTCGGCACTTTGAAGGCATAACCCCGAGACGTACACGTATCTCGTCGGAAAGACGGCGGGACGGGAGTGCTGGAAACACTCCCGACAGACAGGATGGAAGCATGAGCACTTCACAGACGGGAGACTTCAATCTGTCTCTCACGGCTGACGGTAGCACAGAGGAGACGATCACGGCACTCGTTGAGATAGTCCAGGAACAGCAACGAGAGTTAGAACAACTCCGCGAGGAGCTGGCGGAGACGCAAGCCGCCGTCGACAACGAGCGGGCGGAACGGACGAAGGATATTGCCGAGGACCGCAAGCGACTAACTGACGTTGAGGAACGCCTCGACGCCGTAGAGGAAGGCGGTTCTCCCGACGAATCCCCTACCCCTGACGGCCATGACAACGGCTCCTCGACGCCGTCGACGCCGCTTGAGCGCGTTTGTGCCTTCGACGACGACGTAGCCGACAGGGAATTGACGGCGAACCAATCCCGTGCGAGATTTGTGGCTCAGGACGTAACGGATTACGCCGACAAAGTGCCAGCGGGGTACTCGATACGGAGCGGGGATATTGCCACGGTCCTCCGAGCGGGGACGGATTCGAAGGGACGCACACAGACAGTCGCTCGCGTCATGGACTTCCTCGACTCGCTCGGCGGGGACGGCGTCGACGTGGTGGAAAGACGTGGAACCAAGAGGGTCGTGTTCACAGAGGAAGCAGCCCGTCGTCTCGAACGGCTCGGGGAGACATCGTCTCCGTCAGGTAATCACGGTGTCGTTATCGGGGGAGAGGTGTAGGACGTGATGAGACGCCCTAAGCCGTCAGGCATCTGAAAGGCAATAACACTCCATCGGCGTCTCTCCGTCGTCTTGTAGCAACAGCCAAAGGCAGAAACCTCCTGTATTCAGTGGTGTAGTAGTAGTTGAGGACAGGATCGGCAGAGACTCGGAGTGATTGCTGATAACAACGGGCGTTATGAGATACGACGGCCTCGGCGTCTCGGTCCTCGTCGACGGCTCGACGTTGCGGAGCGGGATACTGTGGCTTTGCCACCGAGATGTACCGCTCCGCGGCTAT
>NZ_NHNZ01000156.1:0-16316 GCF_002727095.1 Halorubrum sp. C191
GTTCCTGACCGCTGTAATCGGCAGACAGACTTTCACTCTCTGAGTGTTTGAACTCTGCTACTACCGACTGTGCGCCAGCGGCGGTTCCTGAGGCTCCCACGACTGCTGTCACCACAACCACCGCCAGTAGAATCACTCGTAAGTTCTTCACAGTTGGCAGCCGGGTTTGTGAAATATAATTTTTATTATTCCAACCTTGCTTGCGTTGGCATGTGTCATATGTCTGACTAAACTATTGATAGTCACGTCTGACGCAGAGTGAACTACCCCACCTACTCACTCGCCGCTGGCGCGGCTCGTTCCTTGAGGTCGGGGCTTCCTGTTTTCACGACGCGCTTTGCAGGGACCGGATCGGTCCCCGTAGGGAGCGCAGTCTCCGCAGGCGTTGTTTCGGAGTATCCCACTCCTACTCCTTCAAGACCACGAGAAAGGATGTTCCACGCCGCGTTCGCATCCCTATCGGCGGTGAAGCCACACGACGGACAGGAGTGTTCCCGGACCCACAACGGCTTGTCCGTCTTGACACCGCAAGCAGCGCACTCTTTGGTCGTTCCTGCCGGTTCTACCGCTACGAAGTACGTGCCTTCGCGTTCGCACTTGTACCCCAGCATCCGCAGGAACGTACCCCACGCCGCCCCCGCACGGTTGCGTGAGTTACCCGAGAGTTCGACTAACCCTTTCACGTCGAGGTCTTCCACAGCCACGAGATCCATTCGTCTTTAGTTAAGCCCAGTAGTAATACTATATTGCCTAATTATGCGCAAAAGTGTTTGGAGAGGTGGATCTCACGAACCAACTGCTATTGCCGCCAAAATCAAGCAATAAGCATCTGCTTCAGACCTGAATTTCGAACCGTAGCTGGTGTGATTGTCCGGAATCCAGCCCAAAAACACCGCCATGAGATATTACTGGGAGTATTAACTAAAGACGAATGGGGGTGTACGTCGGGTTCTCCACACGGTTCATCCGGTGGAGAAAGTGATTACGGACTTGCCGACAGGTATCCAACGTCCACGCTAGCTGCTTCTGCTGGCTGAGTGTGGGGTTGAGTCGGAACCTGTAAGCGAAGTCCATGTTGCGTTACTCCTCGGGTTCGGCAGGCTCAGAGATGCGGACTACTTTCACGTCTGCCCCGAGCCACCGCTTCGGGATGGTAATATGAGCACCACCGCTTCCGAAGGGCTTCACTTCCCGGTCGAGAGCTTCTTGACCCTCAACTGTGAATGATGCCATGCTAATTTATATGCGAGACATATAGGTAAGTGCTTCGGCACGTTGGCCTGCGGACCGGCTGTATCGGAGGAATGAACAGGTGATGACGGCGCTGTATCCCCTCCCTACTTGCTCCCTTTGGCCGCTACTTGGGGAAGGGGACTTAGCGCCGACAAACTGTTAATTAATACGTCCCGAACCACACGTACCAGTATTCAATGACTCGTTCCACAGCCACGTACTCTGAGCCCGGTGAGGTCCACCCACAACCAACACACTTTCATACGGCTCAACAGAGAAACAACCAATGAAACTCGCAACGATCGGGGTCGGTAACGCAGGCAGCAAGCTTATCGACCAGATGATTGAGTTTGAATTTGAGACTGGTCGTAATCTGTGTCGTCACGCATTGGTCATTAATACGGCTCGGACAGACCTCGCTAAACCACAACATCTCGATGAAGATCGCCGGGTGTTAATCGGCGATACCCATCAGAAAGCGCGTGGACACGGGGTTGGAGGTGATGCTAAAATTGGTGCTGAGGTTGCGCAAACCGACATTGATGAAATCAGGCGCGTTTTCGACGATGTTGAAATTCACGAGGTTGATGCCGTCTTAGTCGCAGCCGGCCTTGGTGGAGGCACTGGTAGTGGCGCTGCTCCCGTTGTTATCGACGAACTACAGAAGATGTACGATGAGCCAGTGTACGGACTTGGAGTGTTACCTGGCACATACGAAGGCGGCCGACCAGCCCTCAACGCTGCCCGCTCGCTTCAGTCATTCGTCAACAAAGTTGACAACTTCATCGCGTTCGACAACGATGCGTGGCGTTCTCGGGGGCAGACTATTGAGCAGGGCTACGAACAGATGAACGAAGAACTTGCGACACGCATTGTCACTCTGCTCGCCGCCGGCGAAGTTGATGAGTCGGAGGTGGGTGAGAACGCAATGGATTCGAGTGACATTATGCGAACCCTCGATACCGGTGGTGTCTCCTCAATCGGGTACGCTTCAACTGACGTTACCCCCGCAAAAGAAGGACTGTTAGCCAATTTCAAAGAAGTTGATGACTCACAGAGTGAATCAACAGATGCTGCAAAAATCAAAGGCTTGGTGCGCCGAGCAACGAATTCTCGGCTCACTGTTCCATGTGATGTCTCGAGTGCTGACCGTGCGCTGATTGTCTTTGCCGGGCCGCCTGATGTGATTTCACGAAAAGGGGTTGAATCTGCTCGTGAATGGCTTGAACAAGAAGCTGATACCGTTGATGTCCTTGCTGGTGATGATCCTCGTCCCGACTCGTCAACCCTTGCGGCTGTGGTGTTGCTCTCAAATGTGACTGATACACCGCGGATTAACGAAATCCAAGATCAAGCTGTTGACGCACAAAACAAAATTCAAGAACAGGATGCGGTTCGCGAAGAGGAAATTCAGTCGCTAATTACCGATGACGACAATGATCTGGACCCTATTGTTTGAGCGAACACGTCGTCAAACGCTTGTCCGACAGACGCATCACCACTCTGTTGGCCGCCACCATCACTCGCAGCCGTTGGTGTGTAAATGAAGGTAGCACTTCTCGGCGTTGGCGGGTGTGGTACCCGACTCGTTGATCAGTTTGTTCGAACTGAACACCGCACAGGCCGGTCGGTGACTAATGGAAACGTTCTCGCGTTTCACACTGAATCACAACCACTCTCTCAGACAACCGCCCTCAGTACTGACCAGCATATCCTCCTTGGCGATACACACCCGGCAGTACTTCGACGAGACACAGACTCTCCTGCTACTGACTCCCAAAATTCGTCTCACGATCCCCAACTACAATCAGAGACATCCACAACCACGAGTCAACAAGGTGCCTCCAGTAACTCGCGCACGCGTGAATATGACATCAATGAGTATGGTGTCGGTGGCGATCCAGATGTTGGCGCACAAGTCGCTAAAGCGGAGCGGCCAGAAATTCGACGTGCACTCGATAAAATCGATGAAACAGAAGTCGCAGCCACGATGATTGTTGCTGGGCTTGGCGGCGGCACTGGTGCTGGTGTTGGGAGTGTGTTGTTGGAAGAACTCACCGATATTTATGAAACTGAAGTGTACACACTGGGTGTTCTCCCCGCTGACACGGAGTCAGACCAACGAGCACTGACCGCTGCCCGTGGTCTTCGAACACTTGTCCCACGTGCTGCGTCAACGCTTCTTGTCGACAACGATTCATGGTCCCGGGATAGAGACGCTATTGCTGATTGCTATCAGTCGATTAATCAGATGACCGTCAACCGACTGTTGAGCGTTTTTGGTGCCGGTGAAGCCAACACGACGTTTGAATCTGAACTTCGGATTGACCCTGCTGATATCTCACGTACACTTGCTGTTGGTGGGGTAACAACTGTTGGTCGCGCCACAGTTGAAATTGACAGTAACGCTCATGGACTTCTTGCTCGGATTCTTCGCCTGCTTGGTCGATCACAGCCCTCTGGGTCTACTCCGGTTGATGCGTCGAAAATAAAGACACTGATCAGTCGCGCAGTCCAATCGAAACTCACGCTACCCTGTGAAATCACTTCTGCAGATCGGGTTTTGCTCATCCTCAGTGGACCCCCAGATACAATCTCTCGGAAAGGATTTGAGACCGGCCGATATCTGCTTGAAGAAGAAACGCAGACCGTTGAAGTGCTTGCTGGCGATGAGCCAATTCAAAACACAACAGAACTCACGGCAACTGTCGTTCTCGCAAATGTGACGTCTGTTCCACAGATTGATGAACTTCAACGTCGCGCGGCTCCTGTAGAAGACGCTGTCACGACAACCTCGGGACCCTCAACTACTACAGAACAGACGGCGACAACTGATGAGATGAACTCACAGACTGTTGAGCCATCAGCAGATGAGGACTCAAACTCTGCCGAATTTGATTTCACCAACGCTGAGACGGCCTCTGAAACAACGGACTCAACCGAGCAATGACAAGCGATCAGTCGGAACACACTTTGAGCGCCACGGAAGAGAACATTATGAAGGCAACACACACAGCGTTGCTCAAACACGGCTATGCTGATCTCTCAATTGCCCGTATTGGTGACGAGCTTGATGGATCAAAATCTTCTATCTACCACTACTACGATTCAAAAGACGATTTGCTTATTACACTGCTTGAGTTCACTGTCAACAAATTCGAATCGACTCTTGATACCGAACCAAGCCAGAATCCAGCTGAAACCCTCAAACAGCTCATTGCCAAACTTCTCGCACCGGACCCGGTTGAAGACGATTATCAGTTTCAAACAGTGCTTGTCGGCTTTCGATCACAAGCAGTCACGAACAGTCGTATCCGCGCTCAATTTACGCACGTTGATGAACGGTTAGCAGATACGATCCGGGAGATTCTTGAACGTGGTATTGCTGAAAATGTGTTTGAAGCGGTCAATGCCTCTGAAGTCACAGAATACATTCTCGCAACGATTAAGGGTGGCATATATACTCGTGTTACAACAGATCGAGTAGACGCTGTCACGGCGACACATTCTATGCTTGTTTCGTATATCGACTCAGAACTCATCCAAGATACGGTCTGATTTGCTCTTTGTCGGTTCGGATTGCTTCTCCGAGTTCCCCAATTACTGATAAGACCGGATACTGTGGCGTGTCGCTATCTGAATACAGGTACTCACAGAACTCGATCTGTTCATCAGATGTCTCCTCACTTGGGGGCTCAGCAACCGGTGGTGAGTGAAGGTCTCTCTGTCGCTGTTCAGCGACTCTATCCAGTTTTGTCTCGAGATCCTGAAGCGCACACCAAATATCAAACGCGGCCTCCCTGCGCCGCATTTGTACGGACCCGAAGTGCGCGCAGAGATTATCCTGTCGGGTCTCGATGTTAGTAAGTTCCGTTTGATAGTTTGCGAGCCGATCCATCTCCTCTGTCACTACCTCTATAAGCTCCGCACGTACATCGATTGCCTGCTGGCTCCGGTCAACGATTGCTTGTTGGACCGCTGGAGTGAGAACCCGATTTGTTGCCAACGACGTCACTATATCTTCTCCAAGCTCAGCAGCGAGATTTTCAGCAAGGCTCTCTTCATCGCCAATGCTATAGTGCGGAACTGATCGCACTGTTTCTTCATACGCAGAAAGTACATACTTGAGTGTCGCATCTCCGGGACTTGTGGGTACGTCCATTACTTCTGTCCGGTCACCTACATCTGTTAGCGCGGTATCTGGCGATTCAAACTGTACTGGCTCGACCTGCCGTATCTGCGTCTGAAACCGACGAAATGCGTCTTGTTCCGCAATAATACACTCCCGTTCATCCTGGCATGTTTCAATCGCTGTCTGGAGTTTACCTACTACAAGTAACAACATTGCTCCAAGACTAGCAATGACTCCCACCACAAGCGGCGACGTAAGCAACTCAGCACCGCCACACCACATATCTACACATGCTACAGGCTGATCAGCAATAGGTATGCGAAATCTCATAACTCCACAATCATTTCATACAGTCTAACTATTGTTGACCTTTTCGCATGGCTGATAATGTAATCTACGACATTTAAGTTTTGGCCCCACCGACATGGAGCATGGAACAACCGCGCCGTAACGTGCTTGCCGGGCTCGGCGCTGCCGCAAGTCTTGCTGGCTGTTTGAGTGTTGATGGTGTGAGATATCCAGACGAAATAGAATCCTCAGACGAGTCAAATACTACGCTGGAAGCTGGCACCGATGAGCCACCTACAGATAACTCAACGGATGCCGACGGTTACGCCTCCGACCTGATACAACTCATTGCTGAGAGGACGCAAGCGATTGTTGCTGATGTGGTGTGGTTTGCTATCTCTTATCCACGCGCGGTTGAGTCATATAACCAGGCTATTGACAGTGTGATTGAGACTATCGACACAGTCCGTACCACAATCCATCAGCCAACGATGCCAACAGCCGAGATGGTTGACCGACTCGAAACTGTCGGATACGACGCTGCGGACCGCGCGGAAACAGCGTTTGAACCCCACTTTTCTCCTGTTGACCTTCTTCAGTCACGGACTGATATGCATATCCCGTCTTTGGCTCGCGCAGCACGTCGTAACGATGCTGACCGATTTGTCGAGGAACTCGATCGGATGCGACTTTCGTTTTTCCAAATCCAGACTCCAGTGTATGTCAGCAGGCGTTTTTCACGCAACCCGATCCATAACCGGTTGCTTGACCGGCTTGTTCCATGTGCCGTCGGTAATGTTCTCGTAGAACTGGCGATTCCGACTCGTCGCACGTTTACAACGCTCGCGTATGAACCGTATGCGGATGAGAGTGAAAAATACTCTCCCACGTTCACTGCAGATCCGCTTCCGGCGACTCGTCGAGACAGCCTCCGGAATCGGTTAGGGCCGGTCGTCCAACCGTCAGGCCGTACTGACGAATTATTTTTCACATTCGCATCTCGTCCGGATCCTGTTGAACGCCGCCGCAACGCGTTTCGTGGCCCGCCCGGCGATCTAGACGGTACCCCACTACACGTCCAACACTACGACGATCGCGCGACTGCACGCGAGCAAATTACAACTATGCTTGAGGCCGGGACCACCGAAGGGACTACCACAATTACCCCGGAGGGAACGTCGTCCACAGATTCAGTTGAGTGGTACCGCTACTATCACCACGAGGCAGGGAGCGATCGGACTAATCTTGATGACTTTCCGGGCGTTCAGTACGGATATCTGCTTCAGGCTGGTCCGTTCGTTTTTGCTACTGGCTTTTCTGGCGATGCGTGGGAAGAACGACCTCGCTGGCAGGACCAACTTACTGAAAGTTGGTTGCTTCAGACTGACCCATGTGGTTAGGGTTTAATTTGGGTGCCATCAAATACCACGTATGACACAAGCTTAT
Organism: Halorubrum sp. C191; assembly: GCF_002727095.1. NCBI lineage: Archaea > Methanobacteriati > Methanobacteriota > Halobacteria > Halobacteriales > Haloferacaceae > Halorubrum > Halorubrum sp. C191. The sequence continues at coordinate 7,100 of NZ_NHNZ01000156.1, forward strand.
CCTCGGCGGCAGCTCCTCGTTGCTGTTGGGTCTTTGTCTCTTGCTGGCTGCCTTGTTGAGAGTGAGACATCCTCGGCTGATGCGTCTGAGGAGTCGTCTCAGTCGCGTACAAACAGCTCATCACTCCCCAAGAGAAGGACGTCTGCTAGGTCTCAATCAGCGGATTCTAGACCGCCGAATAACGCATCATCAGGCATCACAACTTCGCTTGATGCTGCCGGTATCGCTGTTGAGACAATCCGTATTGACCGTATCGTCGAATCGCTATATCAGTCACAGATTATTGCTGACATCTCCATTTCCAATGTCGGACCAGCACAGTATGGAACACTTGAGTTGCGTGCCGATGCCTACTATGAGCCGCCGGACGATGACCGGACGTATCATCCACCACGTGTTACTGATCGCACTGCTGTTGGACGGAACTATATTGAGCGGACGTACGATTCGTTTGATTCGGGAACGCGCACCCTCAACGGTGTCGTCATTCAGTACGACGCTGACGACGCGAATGGATCGACAGACCCTGCTGAGTTTGACATTGAAATCGCTGTCCGATGGGCTGAACCGCTGTGAATTGTATGGTGCGCTCTTGATGGGATGATAGCCTGCTAAGTCCCCAGCGCACGGAGTAAGAATGGGGCGGTAAAGGCCGATGCTACACAAGCGTCTTCGAACGCGTGTTATTAATTGGTCTATGTGCCAAGGAAGCCGCATCATGTGGGACGCCGCCCGTCTGTCGGACAGACAGACGGGCGGCAAGCCCGAATATGTTGGTGATGGCGAACATCCAGACGATTTCACGAAACTGCCGATACCAGCCCAGCGTTCGCACGGCGTCGCCGAGCGAGCGCTTCGTTGTCGAGTACGATGTTTCGGCCATCCATCGCTGAGAGTAGCCATTTGCTCGGTTGAGCGCGTTGTTCGCGGCTGCCTTCGCTGACGAGCTGCGGTAATGAACAAGGTACTCGATGTCGTGTGCGGCGATTTCGTAGTCGGTGTGCCAGTCTTGGAAGCCGTTGTCGGCGGCGACGGACTGCAGGTTGTCCGCGTTTCGGCAGAGGACCTGCGGTCCGGTCTTCGTGTCATGCTTCCACCGAGCTGCGATGTGAACGTCAAGAACAGCAAGCGATTCCACATCAGTCAATGTCGTCACTTTCAGTGTCTACATCGTCTGTCCAGCTCGCTGGCGGAGGTACGATGACGCACGTCGGCGGTCAAAGAACGTACTGTCGAGCGCAGCGTGACCGGACTGCGGGTGCTGCTGCGCGTTTCTGCGCAGCAGCACCCGCCACACCCACATCTTCAGCCGATCAAACGACTTGTAGATCGTCGTGTGATCAGGGAGGTCGTCCCGATCTAACTCAGCTTTGAACGTTNNCAACGTTCAAAGCTGAGATCTAAGTCGAGTACGTCACAAATCTCGGCCATGTACTCCAGCCGATTCGGCGTTTCGCGGTAGCTGTGGTCTTCTTCGAGCCGAAAACAGTGTAGAACGACGTGTTTCCAGCGGGCGAACCCGCCGCTGGCGGGCTCGCCCGCGTGCCTCCCTAACGCTTGTTTGACTAGGTGTCGACACTGCTCAACGAAGTCGAGGAGATCGACTTCCATGGACAGAATCGATTTCCTCGGCTTCGTCCTTCTACCCCGTGATATAAGCCGATTAGATCGCTATTCACCTATGGAAACGCTGCTACCCGGGCGAACCACGTCTAACGACAAAATAATTACGCCGTCCGGGGATCTGCTGTTCTCACAACCGGCAGGCGGTCGGAACGTGTCTGCGGTGCGGTCGCTGTCTGGCGATAGCTGACGCTCACGGAGGGCCTCGGCCGGCCACTGAGGGCCGCCGGAGCGCGGCATCCGGGCTGTAGCGCCCATGACTCGGCTCCTTTCGCACACGGACCAGTCAACACGACGTGCTCTGAGGCACGGAATAGCGGTCGGTCTCTTGCGTCCCATGTCTTGTTTCACGCTCTCCTAGGGTAGCAGCGTTTCCATCGAGTCAACACGGCAGATCAACCCGCGTTCAACATCGTTCCTAGCTTAGATCATATTGAGCAGCAATTGTTCCACGCGGCAACCCCACTGATCGAAAACAGCCGCTTCAAGAGCTCTCACACATATTGGTACGGCTTACCATGACTTAGGAGACACACAAAGTATTTATAAGAACCGTCGTATTGTTCTGATGCCCCTATCCCCGAACGCGGCAGAAGCGAGTAATCCGACGCACGGTATCCGCCTCACAGTGTGGTAGTGGTTCGAGGCGGAGTGTTAAGGACAAAACTGCTGGCGCACTCGGATGCAGACAACAACAAACAATGACAAACGACAATAGAACACGCACGAAGGCCAATGCGGTCTTCTTTAGCGTACTCATGGTCATCTCCATGGTGGCTGTCGGATTTGCTGCAGCTCCCGCTGCGGCTGCCAACAGCGACAACACAGTAACTTTTGATGACCAGCCGATTACTGATGGTAACGTTGAGGTAGAAACAGACAGTACTGACGGCTCCGGTGACATCGTTCTGACGTACGATAACGGCAACAATAACGAAGTTGTCGCCGTTACCGACGCTACAAGCTCCTCGGTTGACGTTTCCCTTGAGGGCGAGGTGGCCAGTACTTTCACTGCCCATCTTGTAGATGACGGTGATGTCACTAACGGAACTTCGCTTAGTGATAGTCAGGTGAGCTCTGCCTCATTAGCTAGCGACACCGCAACGCTTCAGCGGAGTGCTGGGGCTGGAATCGTCTACAACGGTAGTACGATCTACCAGGGCGAGGACGACTTGACCTTCGTTAGTGATGAAGGTGAGGTCAGTAGCGGGTCGCTCCAGAAGACCGCTGGTAACAACGAGGGTACGTCGCTGACGCAGCCAATTCCGGAAGGCGCGGCGACCGGCACGTACGCAACGAGCGGTGGTTTCAGTGTGATCGTTCAAGAACCGCGGATCACCACCTCCGAGGTTCAGATCAACGGAACTACCAGTGACGTGAGTCAGGTCGGCCCCAGTTCTGCTGACAACCTCACGATCAACGGTGAGTGGAACTTCGGTGAAGCTGAGAACCTCTCCATTACGGTTGAGGACGAGAGTGGAACCGACATCACCGGTGAGGTCGTCGACGACCCCACGCTCTCGAGTGCGGATGGCGTGGACGAGACTGGCTTCGACCTCGGCGGCGAGGACTCTGGTGAGTACACTGTCATCTTCGAGGGTGCGGACAACCTCGACCAGGACAGCGTCGTCGAAGAGTACACGATCGAACTGACAACTGACGATACGGTCGGCGTCGAAACGGCCGAAGATACGGTTACGCAGGGGACCAACCTCGAGTACACCGTGACGGGCGGTACGAACGGTCAGTACCACATCGTCACCGTCGACAGCGAAGACTTCCGCAGCGACAACATCGACAGCGTCTTCCGCAACGTTGGCGACACCGTCGAGGTTGGCTTCGCAGACACGGACAGCAATACGCGCTACGAATCCGCCGCGGACCGGGACGTTGCGTACGCGGTTGTTGAGATCGACGGCACTACTGGTGCCGGCTCGATCCGCAGTCAGTCGCTCGACGATACGACGGTCACGCTTGACGTGTACAACGCGAGCGGTGACACGCTAACCGAGATTGATTCGCTAGAATCCGTGGATGACACGGACTTCGACGTCGAGGAGGGCTCGATCACTCTCGACAGTCCGGACAGCCAGTACACAATCGGCTCCGAAGTCGATGTCAACGGGACTGCCACGAGCTCCGACGCAGTGGACATCTACGCTCGTGACAACGACCAGTGGGAACTCGTTGTCGAGAACATCAACGTTGACTCTTCAGACGAGTTCGAAGAAGAAGATGTCACGCTGAGCAGTACCGGTAACCAAGGCGACAGCATCTTCCAGCAGACTGGAACATACCGGATTGGTGCTATCGACCGTAGCGAATCTAACGGGAGCGACACCATCCAGACGTCCGACTTCAGCAGCGCCACTAGCGTACAGAACTCCATTACGGTTGTCGAAGGAGAACTGTCGGCGCAGCTGGAAACGATTAACGGCCAGGTCAATACCCTAGACAACTCTGTCGACATCTCTGGCAACGCGGAAGGCCAAGGTCAGGTTGCCCTCGTGTACGTCGACTCGCGCGGTGACGTCGCCGCGCAGACGGTTGATGTCGACAGCGACGGTACGATCGACATCGATGACCGCTCGATCCCGGAAGCGGCCGACGGTGACGGAAACCTTGACGATGGCGAGTTCTCCGAAGGAACGGTGACGGCCCACTTCATCTCGGTCAGCCGTGACGACTCCGTGGGTGACGGCCAGCTCCCCAGCCAGGGCAGTAACGATGATATCAGTGCCCTCGTGACGTGGGTTAATGACGAGGTCGCAGAACGGTCGCTGAACGCCGAGCAGGCTCGCTCGCTGATCACCAGCGAGACGACTGAGGACACGGCCAGCGACGACCTGATGATCACGCAGAGCTTCCGTTACACTGAGAGTCAGACGACGGTCGACTCTGTCTACCCCGAAGAGGCTCAGGCTGACGGTATCAACCCGGTCGCATCCGGCGAGACGTTGGTTGCCACCGGTATGACCAACCTGCGCCCCGACGACAACTCGATCACTGTCGAGATCCTGAACGAGAACGGCGACTCGCTCGAGATCTCGAGCACTGACGAGTGGGAGACCACGGGTCAGTGGACCACTACCTTCGACACATCCAACCTCGAGCCCGGTACGTACACTGTCGAATCTGATGACGGTGAGAACACGGACCGTGCCGAGATTGAAATCGTCGAAGAACGTCAGCAGGCCGATAACGGTACTGACACCGGTGACGACACTGGTGACGACACCGGCGACGACACTGCCGACAACGGCAGCTCCGATGGTGGCAGCACTGACGGCAGCACGCCCGGCTTCGGCGCGCTTGTCGCCCTTGTTGCGCTCATCGCGGCTGCGCTGCTCGCGACCCGTCGCAACAACTAACGCCAGCTAATAACCGAACGGATCACTCCGTTCGGTCCTCGCGGTGCGTATTTTCATTTTTTGCGGCTGCCTAAGGCTCGTCAGTTGCTAGCGTAGCGGATATTTCACAGACAACTGACGCGACTACTACAAAACCTGATGGCCAGAAGAATCCGACACCTAAGCATCTCTCCTCGTTGATATACGCTAGTGTGAACTACCTCATCCTACCGATCGCCTTTCGGTTCGCGCTTGAGGATAGGGCCTCTTGTTTCTACGTGTTCATGGTTTTCGCGAGGCAGACACACTGGGACTGACAGAAAGTATTTACAACCGAGAACGGTAGGAGGAGTTGACCATGAATACACGTGTCTCGCTTGGCGTAGTGATCCTCTTTCTTGGGGTTATTTGCCTTGCTATGCCGCTCAGCATCTCAACTGCGGCACAATCACAGTCCTCCCCTGCAGTTGGGTTTGATACTGCAAAGACAACGGTGACGCAGGGCGATGTGGCTACGCTTGGGATCCAGATGCGTGACACTGATGAGGTGACGCTCACCATCCAGGCACCGAATCAACAGTACCAGACAACACTCCGTGCGTACGATAACAATGGAGATGGTTCGGTCACTGTCCGGGCTAATACATTCTATCCAACTGATGTGGACAAAAGCAACCGCTTCACAGCTACTGGCGGTGACTCAGTCCGACTCATTTCTGAATCTGGACTTTCTGAAGGGGCCGTACTCGATACTGGCCGATATAATCTAATTGTCTCAACTGATGAGACAAGCGTTGCGGCAGTGCTTATGATTACTGAACCATCCCAACCGAATGGAACGAATGTGATTGTTCCCCCTGATACATCGTACAAAAATATTGAAACGGGATTAAAAAAGGAGTCGGAGTTGTCGGAGGTAGGTGCTACGGACACCACGGATGTGGATTCACCTAATGTTGCCCGTGGTGATGAGTTTTGGACACGGCTTCCAATTACCGGGATTGGTGGTCTCCTTACCTCACCAGCTCCAGCGTCAAACCTTGTGTTCCCTGTTGATAGCACCCCTGGTGCTGAAACAACCCACATAGCCGATATAAGTAGTAACGAGACAGTCTCTTTCACATCAGTCTCGATCAACTATCAGAGCAATCACGCCAGATCTCACGCAGCTACTCAACAGGTTACTCAGTCCGATATCGAGGTACTTGGGATTGATACAAACAAGAACGGATATATCGATCGCTCACTAAAAGGATCGATACAGAGCATCCAGACGGGTACAGACGGACGCTTAGCAATCTCACTCGACCGTCCAGTTGAGATTTCTACCCACAGTACACTTCGTGTCGCGTACGACATTGAGAATCCCGAAGTAACAGGCTCACAAGACGTCTCCATTACTCTTCAAAACGGTGATATATCTCATCGGCACGCTGGTATCGTCACATACGGGCTTGCGGGTCAAGGTACTCTCGGTCATGGAATTAACCTCCAGTTAACCTCGGAAGAGGGTGAGTCACCTACCGATCCACTTGCGAGCGTCCACACAGTGTACAATGACAGCGTACCTGGACTTGCCGTGGGGGTTGACACAACCACATTGGAACCGGGTGAGTACACGGTTACGCTTGAAGTTGATGAGTCAGCGCCGAACTCTGTACCGAGGGCCTCCCTTCGGCAGTCATTCACCGTGTCTGAGCCCACTGCTGAACTAACAAATCACACCATCAGCAACTCTACTCGGCTATCTGTGACAGCTAGCACCAACCTTGCGCCGAACAGCTCCGCGATTATTCGTATCACTGCGGATGAGAAGGATGGCGGAATCAGTCAAGTTCTTAATTGTGTGGCCACGGTCGATAGCGACAGTAGAATTGGTTGTGATTTTGATCTCTCTCATCCCGCTGATGAGTTCAATATTGATGTCGCTATTAAACGAGATGGTGTCGTGATCGCTGGACCAACCAAGATTAACTGAACTGAATTCACTCGACACAGACGGAAATCGCAAGACGGCAAACCACCGACAATGTATTACACAAGTATGTCAACTTGACTGGACATGATTCTCACTGGCTTATACCCAGTGTCCAAGTATGTATGCTCCCCCCACGACAACGATTCCACCAAAGGCATCGCGTGTCCGAACAGGAAGTAACGTCGGCGAGTTTGGTGTCGTGTCTGGTTGGCTTTCATTTCCACTAGACGAATTAGTTTCAACAGACGTTTGATTATCTGGCTTAGTTTCGGTTGTGTTTTGGACTGTTCTATTTGTTGTCTCGGATTGTACTGAAGTCGTATTATCAGTCGTCTCTGTGCCGTTGTTTGTGTCTGTTTCTTTTTGTGAATCTGGAATCTCTGGTGTAATACTTGCTGAGTACTGTCCCGACCGATAACTCACCAGTATGGTCACTATTGTACCCTTGGCAGACGCTCTAAACTCTTTATCAAAGCTAACAGCATTCGTGAATGTTTCTGTATCATACACTCGATCAAGATCAAGTCGCTCTCCAGTTGATGTGTTGAATGTCTCGATCGTGACTCGACTAATCTCTGCCTGTGAGACTGTGCCAGCAAGGTGGACTGTTTTTGCCTCTAGATTGATTGTCGCGTTTGTAATGTTCACCTCAGGTTCTGGTTCATACTTGATTACAAACGTTTGATTGCGTATGTTTCCTGCCGCATCTTCTGCTGTTATTTTGAATTCATTGTCGTTGTTGTCGTCATATAATTCAACCGTCGTATCGAAACTGTATTTGAGTTTGTCTGGATTCGGCTTTGCGTTTGCGCTTAACATCAGAACCTGTGAGCCATTGTTCGATGTCCGATTTATTTCGACACGCTTGAGTTTCGTTTCATCCTGAACCGTACCGCCGATGCTCGCCGTGTCCGTGTAACTTTCATCCGCGACGGTGATATTGATGGTAGGATCCGACTCATCATCAACGTCAATTACAAACCGGTCAGTGTTTGTGCGGCCGAGCGTATCTGTGTACTCTGCGGTGAGATTGTTTGTTCCGTCGACAAGCAGTAACTCTTGAGAAAAAGACTCTCCGGGGTTCGAAATTCGATGAATCTTCCGGTCTACATCTGAGCTACTCTCATCAGGCCCGTAGTTGCTCGTTCGCTCAATTCGGATGCTTTTAACATCTACTACCGTATGAAGATTGCCAGCCAGAGTGACTTGCCCACTAGTAACATTTACCGTATTGTTTGGCCCACCTTTGACCGTCGTTGAAAATGGCGAGGTGTATTCTACCCTTGGTGCGGCTGTATGCTTCGTTATCGATGACTTGAATGTTGTTACTGTATCAGATTTTGTAATTACTTCTACCGTATTTTCATTTGGGTCAAGATCAAGTGTAACTGATCGGTCAAATGTCGTCGAGTTAGGTCGATATGAACGGTATACGTCCCCATTGACTCGCAGTTCGATCAACTCAATCGGCGCATCTGCTGTGACAGTGATGTTTGCGTTTGGGTCGTTTAATACGACAACATTGTCTTGAGACTTGAGCTGCTCCCCATCAATGGTTATATTGGTTGTTGCCTCTTGTGCAGCTACAGCCCCAACCCCGGTATACATGAGCAGGCCCAAAATACACATCCCGCACAGAACACTCGCCCAGCGCCTGTAAGTTGGACCTTTTACCGGCTTCATAGAACTTGCTATCATGTTGTTTCGGTGAACACCGCTTGTATACCATCATCCTCCCAGCAATTCATATGACTGTGCTGGCCTAAATATCATCCGCGATACTCATCAACTTCCCTAACTCAGCTTTGAACGTTGTCGTGTTGACACTATTGGACCCGAAATCGGAGGAAAAGACGTTCTACGAGGAGTTTACGGTATCGGCCGAACTGGAGAGCGATTCACAGAGGATAATGAAGGCAGNNTAAGATCAAGTTCGGTCGACACTGCCACTTCAGTCGGGTTCCGCTAGGCCGCATTTCACATCAGTGGCCGGACAGTTTAGTAGAAATCTGGGACGCAGCGTGTCTGAGAGCCAGTTGGTGACGTGGGCTGTACGTCCGACTGGCTCTCATCAGGGACTTGTGGTCCCATTTATATTGGTGTGAACAGACAAATAAATATCCACTGGTTCACTCACGTTAGCGGTGTTTCACATAAGTGATCTTGTTGGATGTGTTTAGGTTGGAATCGGTCGCAGCGAGCCTGTTGTAACAGATTTGCTTCAATCGTGGATCGACTTTTCTCTCGGCCGTGTTGAATCGCTGTA
>NZ_NHNZ01000232.1:0-5392 GCF_002727095.1 Halorubrum sp. C191
CGACGAGAGCGACGAGAGCCTCGCGGACCGGGTCGAGCGGTGGATGGTCGGACAGATGCCGATCATCCAGATGCACGGCGGCACGAGCGTCGTGCGCGAGGCGAACCCCGAGACCGGCGAGGTCGTCGTCGAGCTCGGCGGCACCTGCTCCGGCTGCGGTATCTCGAACATCACCGCCGACAACATCCGCCGCGACCTCATCATGGACTTCGACGAGGTCGACAACGTGACGGTGCGGACCGCCTCCTCCGGCGATCAGGGCGCCTCGACGGTCGAGGGCGGTCGCGGCGGCGAGCTCCGCCACGAGACCGACTCCGCGAACCACTTCTGAACGCGGCGGGCCGTCCCGCCGCGAGGCCTCTCGATTCCGCCGCCTCTCTTATAACGACGTGAACGGCAGCGACGCGAGCGAATCGGGGCCGTAGTCGAGCGCGTCGGCCTGCGAGACGCCGTCCGGCGTCACGAGGTCGACGACCCGCGGCGCGTTCCCGGCCGCGCCCTCGCGCGCGCCGCCGAAGACGAAGGTCCCGGCCTCTTCGGCGACCGCGCGCAAGCTGCCGCGGTCCTCCGAGCCGACGACCGGCGCCACCTCCCAGCCAGAGATGTCGCCGCCGACCGCGGACTTCGGCACCGAGACGACGGCCGTGTTCGACTCGAAGCTCACGAACACCTCCGGCGTGCCAAGGTCTCCGCCGTCGGCGTCGGTGATCCCTTTCGCGAAGCCGCTGGCGTCGATCCGGTACTGCCACGGCGCGCCGAACTCGGCGGTGAGCCCGAGATCGTCCAGCGCGCTCGTGCGGCCGCCGTTCGCGTCGGGATCGCGCAAGTAGACGAGGAAGTAGTGCGGCGAGAAGTCGCCGCCGAACGCGTCGTAGAGGTTCTCAACCTCGAATGCGAACCGGTACTCTTTCTCGGTCTCTAAGACGCGGAATGAGCGCAGATCGAACGCGCCGTCTCGGAACGCACCGTCCGTCGGGTAGACGTACTCGGCGGGCCCGTCGTCGTCGCGCTTCGGGTCGGTCAGCTCGGCGACGACGTCGCCGGGAGCGACGGTAACCGTCTCCACGGCGAGCTCCTCGTCGGTCTCCGGGTCGCGAACGGCGACGTCGTAGGTGCCGATCGCCGTGATCCGGTAGCCGAGTTCGACCGTCTCGTCCGTCGCGTTCGGCGGGAGCCGGACGTTGGCGAGCGTCTCGACCTCGCCGTCGACGACGATCTCGACGTTCGTGCCGCCCACGAACCCGGCGTCGTTCGACCCCGTCCCCGCGATGAACGACTCGTCGAGGTCGGCCTCCTCCGCGATCTCGATCGAGATGTCCTGTTCCGGCCGCTCGTACTCCGGGAGTCGACCGATCTCGCGGCCCCGCGCCGGACGGAACCTGACAGCAGTTCCGCCGCTCGGCGCGAGCGACGCGAGCAGCGTCGTGCTCGGGGTGACGATCGCCTCGTCGATCCGGACCCCGGTCGGGTCGGCGTCGACGCCTCCTCCGATCGCGTCCGAGTAGATCTCCGCGACGTACTTCGGGCCGTCGCGGCCGCCGCCGTTCCCGTTATTCTTCCCCTTCCCCTTCCCCTTTCCGCCACCGTTGCCGTGCCCCGGCGCGTCCCCGGACTTACCGGGTGCGAGGAAGTCGAGCGGCACGTTGACCGCGCGGCCCGCCCCGTCGGTCATGACGCCGACGTACCACTCGCCGCCGTGCCGGCGGGCGATCGCGAGGTAGTCGCCGATCGCGGCGCCGACGACGCGCGTCTCGTCCCAGCCGGCGGCCGGGACGGACTCGACGAAGGAGAACTCCGGCTTCGCGTCGAAGTTCTCGTTCTCCGGAACGTACCCCTCGTACTCGGCCGGGATCGGGGAGGGCTTGCCCGACTCGGTGACGGCGACCGCGTTGAGGTTGAATCCCCCCACGTCGCCGGTGAACCCGTCTCCGCCGTCCTCGTAGTCGAGCTCGACCGCGATCTCGGTGTCGCCCGCGTCGAGTTCCACCCCGGTCGTGAACACCCGCCAGTCGTCCCAGTAGGCGGTGAAGTCGGGTTCGATCGTCCGGCTCGCGTCGCCGACGCGGAGCGTCGCTCGCGGCCCGCCGGCGTCGATCACGCGTTGCGCGTTCTCCTCCGGCGCGCTCGCGTACCGGAGGTGGAGGTCGTATGTCCCCGGCTCCTCGACGCCGCGCACGACGTACGTCACCGACGAGCCGCTCGGTGCGCGGTTAGGGTCGACGGCGACGTGGTTCGTGCCGAACGCGTCCCGCCACGTGTCGTCGGTCACCAGTCCGTCGCGCTCGCCAGCCGCGGCTTGGAGCCCCTCGCCCACCTCGAACGTCTCGTCGACGTACCCCTCGATCCGGTCGGCGGCCATCTGGAGGCCGCTGAGGTACGTCGGGTACATCGCGAGCTGCTTGGCGCGGGTCGTCTGGACCTGGTCGCCGCGGTCGTCGCCGAAGGTCACGTCGAAGATACCCGGCTGGAAGCTCACCGGGCCGGCGAGGTTCCGCGTGAACGGGAGCGTGACGTGGTGGTCGCGGCCGACGTTCGATCCGAGCTGGCCGAACCCGTCGTACTCCTGGGCCTTCACCACCTCGCGGTTCGCCACGTTCGGGTAGGTCCGGATCTCGCCGGTCGGCTTGATCCCCTCGTGGATCTCCAGCAGCTGACGGTTCGCGGCCGCCTCACGGATCGCGAGCCGGTGGTGGTTCACCGCGAGCTGGTTGTGCTGGTTGTGGGTCGGCTCGGCGCCGTCGCCGTCGATGCCGAGCCCCGGGTCCGAGACGTACCCGTGATCGAGTTGATCCCCTCGGCCTCGTACCCCGCGAACACGCCCTCGTCGAGGATCGCGGCCTCGTACTGCGGGATGTTACCGGCCGTCTCGTTGTGGATCGTCATCTCGACGGGGTCCGGCAGCGACGCGCCGAAGTCGGTCACCTCGGGCACGTCGAAGTCCGGATAGGAGTCGTCGACGCCGAAGCCGAAGCCGGTGCCGTCCCCGGGATAGGTGTCCCACCCCTCGTTCCACCCCTCGACGAGCACGCTGTCGATCCCGTTCTCGCTCGCGAAGCGCATGTACCGCTTCATGCGCTCGGTCCGCGCACCGTGGACGTACGCGGCGGGATTTCCGTCGTTCCCGGCGATCTCGTCGTCCGACTTGTACTCCCAGTTCGCCTGCCCCGCGATCATCGTCCACCAGATGCCGACGTACTTGCGGGGCTCGATCCAGTCGGCGTCCGGCTCGCCGCCCGCGGTCGGCAGCGCCGACTCGTCGAGCGGGTCGGCGAGCAGCGGGACGAGCTGCGACTCGATCAGCTCGCCCGGCCGGTCGACGACCTGTATCGTCCGCCACGGCGTCGCCGCCGGGAGGTCGAGCGAGGCCCTCGACCCGTCGGGCAGCGGCGTGAGCTCGGTCGCGAAGGCCGTCCCCCCGTCGTCGCTGCGGGGCGCGAGCGTCGCCGCCGCGTAGTCGTCGAGGTTCGCCTCGTGGACGCTGAGGTACGCGTCGCCCGCGTCCACCGTCAGCGGCGTGTGCGCGCCGGTCCGGGTCGGCGTGTCCGTCGGCCGCGTCTCGCGGCTCCCGGCCGGTATCTCCGACAGCGGCGTCTCCGCGTACTCCTGCTCGAACCGCGGATTGGTTACCTCGTTTCGGATCCACCAGGCGTCGTAGTCGGCCGCGAAGTCGACGCCGGTGTTCTCCGAGTCGATCACCGCCTTCTCCGAGTGGCTCGCGAACCCCTCCCCGAGGACGACCCGGAGGCCGACCCCGTCGTCGAACGCGCGCACTTGGAGGGTCGCGGTCCGCGCGTCCGCCGCGGGGGCGCCCGACCCGTCCGCGTCCCCGGCGGCGTCGGCGAGCCCGACGCTCAGGGCGCGGTACTCCGCGGACACCTCCTCGTACGCGCCCCACACCGGCTCCCACTCCTCGGTCGCCGACTTGCGCTCGGTGCCCGTGACCGTCACCGGGCCCGACTCCCCGTCGGCGCTCGCACCGAACGACGGCTGATTCCGGAAGTCGAACCCGACCGTCGACGGTCCGACGTACGCTTCGCCGCCGCGAGCGACCTCGTAGGTCGGGGATCCGCCGGTGACGTCGACCGTGACCGCGATCGATCCGTCGGGCGACTCGACCGTCTGGACCGGGTCGTCCGCCTCGTTGTCGACTCGCGCGGCGTCGTCGGCCGACACGTCTCGCGAGTAGGCCGCGGCGGCGACCAGCGCCCCCACGCTCCCGAGGAACCCCCGCCGCGTCGCGCCGTCAAACGTTTGCTGTGATCGTTTCTCACGCATTCCGTCCGCAGCGTGTATGCGATGAATAATAATGCTATTGTAACGAATCGAAGTGATTGGATTTCGAAACGACCGAGTCGACGCGCCTCGGCGCCCGGACCGCCGCCCGCCGATCCACCTCTACAGCGCGTTCTCCAGCGCCGACGCGACGCTCCGCACCTTTTCGGCCAGCGCCTCGGGGGTGTGGCCGGCCGCGACCGACTCGGTCAGCTCCTCGTCGTCGACGCGCTCGACCGTCCCGTCGGGGTGTTTCATCACGTCGACGTGGAGGTCCACGTAGCGGGCCGCGTCGGGGAACACCTCGACGGGCGTACAGACGTTGACGTACGTCCCGCGGACCGTCCCGTCGCGGCCGCGGTACGTCGTCGGGTACCACCAGCGCCCCTCCTTCAGGCTCGTCTCGGCGACGTCGCCGGCCTCGCGGTCGACGCCGAGCCCGTCGTAGGTCCCCCCGCCGGTCATCTCGCGCTCGACGGTGACGGTCCCGTCGGCGTCGACTCCCGTCACCGTCCCCTCGCCGAGGGTGATCAGCCGGCCGTCGGGCTTCCCGTGGTCGATCCGGAGCGCGTCGCCCTCACGCGGGCCGAACGCGTCGGCCACGACCGCGAACGGGAACTCGGCGTCGGGAGCGGGGTCGCAGAGCGCCTCCGCGAGGTCGACGCCGGCCGAGGCGTCCGCCGACCCCGCCTTCACGCGGTGGTGGCCGGGCATCGTCGCGGTCGCGGTCCGCCGCGCGTCGTCGAGTCCCGACCGGCTCTCGCGGCCGAACCAGACCCAGACGCCGGCGTTCGGCGCGGCGAGCGGGGCGTCGCGGAGCCGGCTCCGGTCGCTGACGACGCCGAGCCCGTCTCCGGTCCCGTCGTCGACTCCACTCTCGTCGTCCGCTCCGGTCGCCGCGCGTAGCCCCTCGGCGGCCTCGACGGCCGCGTCGAGGCCCGCGGTCAGCGCCTCCGTGTCGGCGTCGACGGCAGCGGGCTGCCACACCGCCCGCCAGCCCGTCGGCGGTTCGAGGTCGAGCAGGTCGAGCATCCCGGACAGCTCTCTGGCGGCCTCGTCGCGCTCGAACCGGGGTCCGGGACGCGGGTCGACGCCCGGGACGACGAGGCCGCCAGAGAGC
>NZ_NHNZ01000201.1:0-12366 GCF_002727095.1 Halorubrum sp. C191
AATGAGGACGGTGAGTATATCTACGTCAATCAGGCCTACGCAGACATCTACGGATATGACCCCGACGAGATGGAGGGGGAACACTGGGAACTGATCTACCCCGACAGCGACACAGCGATGGTGCGGGACGTTATTTTGCCGACTGTCGCCGAAGATGGCTACTGGAGCGGGGAGACAACTGGGCTCCGAGCCGACGGAACGACCTTCGTTGAGGATCACACTGTTGCTCAGACGGAGACCAGTGAGCTAGTCTGTTCGGTACGGGATCGCTCTGTGAAACAGGAACAGGAGATCGCACTCACTCAATTTCGAACACTCGTCGAGACTCTCAACGATCCGGTCTACGTACTTGATGAAACAGGACAGTTCGAATACGTGAACGACGCGTTCATCGAAATGGTTGGGTACGAGCGTGAGAGAATTATTGGAGCGTCACCAGCACTAATTAAGTCATCGGAGGTGGTCGACCGCTCGGAAAGTCACCTCGGGAGGATTCTTTCGTCGAACGGCCCCGATAGCGTACAGTTCGAGATTGAGGTCCAGCCCGCCAAAGGGGAGCCAATCCCCTGTGAGGATCACATGGGCGTCTTACCCTACGAAGGGGAGTCTTTCGAGGGGTCAGTTGGGATTTTGCGTGATATCAGCGAGCGTAAAAAGCGCAAACAAGAGCTTGAGCAGACAAATACTGTTCTTCGCACAATCGTCGAAAATCTGCCGATGGGCGTACTCGTTGAAGACGCTGAACGTGACATACTCATGGCAAACGACCAGTTGGGCGAAACACTTGGCGTCCCAATCGACAGCGAGGAAGTAATTGGACGCGACTGCGCCACAGCAGCTGAAGAATTTAAATCCCGATTCACCGACCCAGAGGCGTTCATCGAGGCGATTTCCGAAAGGCTCGAACAACGGGAGTTGGTTCAAAACGAAGAACTCCACCTCACAGATGGTCGCGTGATAGAGCGCGATTACGTGCCGTACACTCTGCCCGACGGTGAAGCGAACTTATGGCTGTACCGTGACATCACAACACGTAAGCAGCAAAGTCAAAAACTTGAGCAGGCCAACGAGTTCCTTTCACAGACCCAAACCGTCGCAAACGTCGGTGGCTGGGAGCTTGACCGCCGAACAGAGTCGCTCCGTTGGACCGACGAAGTCTATGAGATCTACGGCGTCGACATGGAGTTCGAGCCAACGGTTGAGGATGCGGTCGGGTTCTACCACCCCGAGGATCAGGCGACGATCCGGGATGCCGTTGAGCGGGTGACGGCCGAGGGCGAACTGTTCGACTTGGAGTTGCGCATTGTCACGACGGACGAGGAGGTGCGATGGGTTCGCACCCGCGGCGAGCCTTGGCATGTGGACGGCAAAATTGTCGGTGTGCGCGGCACGTCTCAGGACATCACCGGGCGGATAGAACGCCAACAGAGACTCGAAGAGTTCGCCAGCGTTGTGTCACACGATCTGCGGAACCCGCTAAACGTTGCTACCGGGCATCTTGAGTTGGTGGCCGACGAGTCTGATAGCGACCATCTCAACAGTGTCCGCCGAGCACTAGGGCGGATGGAGGCGCTGATTGAAAATCTTCTCATTTTGGCTTGGGAAAATAAAGAGGTGAGTGACACCCAGCCGGTTGATCTCGCGACGATAGCCGACAGGTGTTGGGAGAACGTTCAGATGGAGCAGGGACGCGTAATTACTACGGTCAATCGAACCGTGTGGGCAGATAGCAGTCGTCTCAAGCAAGTATTTGAGAACCTGTTTCGGAACGCGGTTGAACACGGTGGGTCAGAGGTGACAGTGACGGTCGGAGAACTAGCCGATGGGTTCTATATTGAAGACGATGGGGCAGGCATTCCGACCGACGAACGCAACGCTGTCTTTGAGGTGGGCTACTCGCAGTCGGCAAATGGAACCGGGTTCGGACTGAATATTGTCAAACAGATTGTTGATGCTCACGACTGGCAGATTCGCGTTACGGACGGGACGGACGGTGGAGCACGGTTTGAGATCACGAACGTTAATTTTGTGAATAAATAGGCATTATTAACATCCTATCTAATTTAATACGGGCGCCGCGCTACTGTATCGCGTACATCAAGCAGCACGCCGATACGCTGCTCGGGAGGTTCGAGAAATGGCACGATCTGAATCAGGATCCGACTGGCGGGAGGAGTCCATGAGTGACGCCGAGCTCGAAGCGTTCGAGGACGCTGTCGGGGACCTCGGCGATCGCGTGAGTGAATTCCTCGCTGAAGGGTCGGACCTCTCTGCGGAGGAGATCGACGCCGACGTTGAGAACCTCCCCATGCCCGATCCGCTTGACGACCGCGCTGCCGACGAGTAAGACCTCGGCCGCGCGCTGCGTACGGCGGTCACAGGCCGCTTGTCCGACGTGGCTTTACCTACAGCTGAATTCTATAGGAGCGAGCACAGTAATTCTCATAAAGTAAACTATACTTTCAACAAATATAATTCTTATTAGGTCCCACAACCCGAGATAGCACGTATAGTCCCGAATAGTGATCCCAATACATCCGCGCCGGCGGAGACCGACACCGACGCAGTCTCGCGTGTTTGATTCAATACGTAACTGTAGAGAAACGTGTCTGACACGACTGTTGAGTAGAATATATTAGATAACCAAAAGGTCCCTATTAGTAGAATAGCTCAGGTCAAAGGAGTACCACGCCTCCGGTCGAAAGTTGACCGCTCCGACCCTGACGATGCCCCCGATTTCAAATGGGACCGACAAGATCGACCACATAATGTATGAGTCAGAGCTTCAGGACGGGGTATCGAGCAGCATTATTGACGGCGATGTATCGTCGTTGAACCTCAGCATCACCGACAACGAGTTTGCCGTCATCATTGATATAGGCGAGACTGACGCAGTTTACACGGCTGATGAAGCCCGTGAGCTAGCGACGAGTCTCAAATCCATCTCGGACCAGCGATGGGACGTAGAAAACGATGACATCGTAGAGTACCTCCGCGACTTAGCCGACGTGGTTGACAACGAGAAATCAGTAGATGAGGTAGAAGAGAAGTGGGAAAGTAGAGAGTAGATATCTCGGTCTGATAGGAACGTAAACCGTTGAGCCGATTGAGGGGGTGGGTAGAGGCGCTAGCGGTTGTTGACGTCCGTGGCCTCCTCTAACCGCTCGACGCGTTCGCGCAGTTCTTCGAGGGCGGAATCCTCGGCCCGTATATCCTCCAGCGGACGGACGTCGGTGAGCGCCTCGTCGACGCGGTCGTCTTCAGCTTCGCCGCCGAGGTAGAGGTCGCGCCGATCTTGGTGGAGACTCCGGAGCGTCGACTCGGCGATGCCGGTGTCGCCGGCGACAGTCGCGAACGACTCACCGCGGTCGACACGGGTGAGGGCCTCCCGGACGTGTAGGAACTCGGCCGGATCAACGCGGAGGTAGCCGTCCTCGACGACGAACCCTGCTGGCGGCCTCCCGGTCCACTTTCCGGCGGACTGTGCGGCGCGGACGCCCGACCGTATCCGCTGGAGTTTTTATGTTCTATCTGGGCGAGGTCGCCCATCAACCGAGCGACCATGCTGTATATCGTCTGCTGGAGTTCGCCGTCGTCGACATGGATCTTCAGGCCAACATCGAGGGCTTCGACGCCAGTGTCATGTTCCAAGCAGTGTTGGATGAACTCGTGAATCTCAGTCGGGCCGAGCCGAGAGAGCCGGCTGATTTCGTGAACGACCACGAGATCGAACCGTCCCGTCTCGACGGCGTCGAGGAGCTGGTTATACACCTCGCGGGTGTCGGTGTCGCCAGCGCCCGAGACGATTTCGGGATACTCTTCGATGTCTTTGACACCGAGACGCTCCAGATGTTCGTGGGCTTCATCGAGTTGCCGAGAGACATCCTGATCCGATGTCGAAACACGGGCGTAGATTGCTGCGGCCAGCGTCTACGGAGCCTGCCGATGTAACGGTCGCTCGCGGTTAGTGGACGACGTCAGCGAGATGGCCCGCGTGGCGGAGTCACGAGTCACGGACGCGTACAACACGCTGAACGAAGGGGTGGGCCTCCCCGCTGAGCCCGTTGCCCCCAGCATGTTCGTGCCGTGACTCGCCTCGGACCTCAAGTGTCCGGACGAGATCCGACAGCGGGCCCAAGCCCTCGCGGAGCAGGCCGAGGAGCGCGGCGTCACGACAGGCGTCCATCCGGCCGGATTCGCCGCGGCCTGCCTCTACACGGCCGGTCGCGAAGAGGGGCGCTGGCTGACGCAGTCCGGGGTTGTTGAAGCCGCTAACATCTCAACGACAACGATTCGGACCCATCGAGACACACTCCAACAGCTGGATGCTGAGCAGAGAATGGATACCAAGGGTGATACAGTAAATCGAAGGGCACCGGCGAAAGCAGAGGTTAGATAAGCGTCCTCACAGAGGGTATCGATAATGGGCGAAGAATCGGAGTCGATCAGCTATTTGTCGGCTGCTGATATCCGTGACATTCACGAGTTGATCGTGGAGTCAAATGCGGACACGACAGCGGGTATCTCTTCACCAGGTGATATCGAATACACCGTCGAACATATCCAGGAAGGCCATTTCGGCCAGGTTCCCGAATCGCCCCACGAGAAGGCATTCCAGCTGCTGCGACTCATCGCGGCGAATCATCCGTTCGTCGATGGCAATAAGCGAACGGCGCTTATGTCGGCCCGGATTTTCTACGCGCTGAATGGCCACCGCTTCGATTACGATCGAGAGATCAAAGAGATCCTGAAGGCGCTCGCGACCGATGAGGGCGCTGTCGATGGGGATGACGTGATCGAGTATCTCAGAGCACACACAGAGCCGCTCGCTCCGGAGTACGAGGCAACCATCAACCTGTGGCTGTCACGCATCGAAGGCACAGATCAGCTATCCAGAGATCCCAAGCTCGATACAGGCGACAATGAACAACACGAACCGAACGATTATGACGATGACCGCCATAGTGATGAATAAGGATGGCCGCTGAAAGTGAGCAGCCCGAGATTCCCGATGAGCTGTCCCCCGAAGAGGCACGGCAGTATCTCATTCGGTTCCTCGGACGCCAAGACCTCGACGAGCACGAGGAGATCTACGACGAACTCGCGACCGAGTAGGACTCTCTCCAGGCTGTTCTCCGTAGTACTGCAACAGTACCGTGGTTTCTCGCAGAGCGAGACCGTTCCAATCCGAAGCGAAAGCGAGATTGACGCACCGGTTTTCCCGTTCGCACTGGAACATCGGCCACGCATATGGATGTAACCGAGGACACGGTTCGAGACATCTGTACCGACGCAGTCTTCGAACGCGGCGAACGATATCTTGCTGAGGGCCGTATCCACGAAATACACCGCGTCGACAGCACCGTTACCGCCGTCGTGAGCGGCAGCCGTCAGTACGATGTCCGTGTTGACCTCGCCGCAGACGGGTTTGCCCCGTGGTGCGACTGTCCGTACGACAGGCCGGGAGCGTGCAAGCACGTCGTCGCCGTGTTGCTCCGGTGTGTCGACGACCCACCGGCAGACGACGGCGATCGACTCGATGCCGCACTCGACAGTGCCGACGACGATGAACTCCGCGCGTTCCTGCGTGACGAACTTGCGACCAATACGGATCTCCGCGAACGATTTCTCGCCGGCGTTGGCGAGCCGACGAGCCAGTCGGTCGGTGAGCTTCGTGCCTCGATCGATCGGCGGTTCCACGAGACGAACCCTGAGTACCACGTCGTCTTCGAGCCGATCGACTTCACGCAGTGGTTCGAGCTCGCGAACGAGTACCGCGAGCAGGAGCGGCACGCGTCAGCGGCGACCGTCTACCGGGCACTCGTCGAGTCCCTCGACGACAACATGGAGCGCGTCGACGGCGCGTACGACCACTTCTCGCGTGCGTTCAGTCAGGCACTCGACGGGTATGTTGACTGTGTCGCGACCGCGAACCGCGACGCTGATGCGGTCACTGACGCCGTTGCGTTCCTTGAGGAGCGGGTGACGGCGGGAACGCCGGTCCCCGCGGACCACTTTGAGAAGGCAGCAGTCGAGCTTCGAGCGAAGCTGGGCGAGCAGGCCGAGGAATAGCTGGGTCGCCCTCGATGACGCCCACACGTTCGACGACCGCGAAAATTAGTTTGTGTCGCGGTCAGTCGCGTCGATCATCTGTTCGCGAGCGGCTTCGACATCCGAGTAGAGCGCCAACGCATGCTTGATGAGTCGGCGGTCTTCCAGATTCTCCTCCCAGCGCGTAATCACGTCACGGCGTTCCTGAAGCTCGGCACTTGCGAGATCGCCATCAG
The DNA here is from genome assembly GCF_002727095.1 of Halorubrum sp. C191. Lineage (NCBI taxonomy): Archaea > Methanobacteriati > Methanobacteriota > Halobacteria > Halobacteriales > Haloferacaceae > Halorubrum > Halorubrum sp. C191. The sequence continues at coordinate 6,288 of NZ_NHNZ01000201.1, forward strand.
CAAGCGACTGTTCGAGCTCCTCCCAGGTCTCAACTTCGTAAGTCGCCTGCCACTGCTCGATTTCCTCGGTGATCGCGGCCAATTCGTTGCGTAGCTCCTCGCGGGTGTTTTCCTCGATGAGCGTGTGGATCTCCTCGAAGAGCAGGCGCGTGTAGTCCGGCTGGTAGCGCGTCGTCTCACCGGCCTCGACGCGGCGCAGCTGGCCCTGGTCGACAAGATCCTGGAGTTCCTCGTTGGTCGTACTCCAGGCGGCGTCGGCCTGCTCGCTGATCCAGTTAACTGAGCGGGGTTCGCGAAGTGACTCGGCGACCGCTCGAATGCGGTCGCGGGCGCTCATCGACTCAGTCCACGACTGGGCCCCATCTCGCGAGGATTCGGTCATGGTTGGCACCTCTAGTCCTGATTACGATACGGAAGCGTTGTCACGTCGAACGCATCGTAGTGTCGGTCGTACGTAAGGATATGGTCGACCTCTAAGGCCTCCATATGGGCTGCAACAGTGAAATCGGTGAGTGACGCATCCAGATCCGTCCACTCGACGAACGTTGTTTTAGCATCATCGAAAACGTCCTCGGAAACGGATTCGAACTGATACAGCGTGCTCTCATCCAGTGTCGTCAGGAACGACGCGGCGTTCCGCATCGACGCTTGCTTTTTCAACCGGGTTGCGGCCTCGTCGACGATGTGATCGTTGACGATGAGACGACGATAGGGGAGATCACCGTCGCGGACGAACGCCATGAACGCTCGCGAGACGGCGTGCATCTGGTCCTGAGGGTTGAACAATGCGTACAGGAATTTCGGCCCGACGACAACCTCGTGGCGGACATGTCCTGGACGAAAATGTTCGGTTGTGACCGTGCCGATCGGGGTGTCGACTGGTTCAGCCATTTACGGTCAGGATTGCGCGGACGGGTCGTCGGCGAGCGTGAACGATTCGTCGCTGCCGTGCCACTCGTCGACGAGATCGTCTTCCTCGCGAGCGTCAGTCGCTGACGACGCTGGAAGGGACCCGTCATCAAGGTCGTCGAGAACGGTGAACGCCGGGTCGTTGGGATCGGCTTGCTGCTGGCGTTCGATCCACTCGAGAAGCGCCTCGTGACCGGCTTCTTTCAGCGAGAGGTCGTGTTCGCTTGCGAACTCCCGGAAGCGTTCGTATTCGTCCTCGTTCAGTTCAGTTTGAACGTGCTTGGTGTCGTTGCTGCTCATAGGATCCCAATTGCTACTCCCATCTACGTTCTCATGAAGTATAAGATGTTCGCATATCTTAGATCATGAACCATGCTCAAGTAGCTGACGGAGCGGACTACTGGTCCTGGCGTTGAAATACGAACCCGGGACAAACCTCAACAATCGATGCGTGATCGCTATCTAGATTTCGAGGAACTACGGCCCACCGGCGAGGCATCCCACATCCCGGACACGATGCTGGACGACAGGTGTGAGGGTGCCCCCCGGCGGCAACGCGTCGCGACGACTACAGGTAGCTACCCTGATGTGCCGACGATAACCGACGGCGAGTGCCGGTCCTGTGGGGCGTCAGTCCCAGCCGGCCAGCTGAAATGCCGGTTCTGTCTCTCTAACCATCTCGGAAGTGGCGCCACTAACACGAACGAGGCAGCGTCGACGACGTGCCTCGGCATTATCTATCTGGTTGTCGAGTCGGCCACGTTCTACGGTGCCGTCGCGAAGGGCGGCGCCGCAGCGTTCGTTACCACCCTTGATCTGTGCGTTACCCGCTTTTGCGGTGGCGTACACTCGTATGGCGCGACAAGTCGACCAGTTAGGACTTGACAGCGACGCAGTCGTGCTCCGCAAGCAGTTCCCGACCACGCTGGGTCAGCAGATAGCTCATTGGATTCCCGTCGGCACCCATTCCACAGGCATCGGACATCGGACAGCCGCTACAGGCCGCCGACTCACAGTCGATCGCGCGGAGGTACCCCTCACGGACCATCGAGTCAAGCATCCCACGGATGGCATCTTCCCGCGTGTCCAACTGGGTGGCGATCGTCGAGACGGGTACGTTTCGTGCGACCATCGCGAGGACACGACGGTAGGTACTCACGACGCAACCACCTCACGAAGTCGGTCGATAACAGCGATTCCGTCAACGTGACGGATAGCGGGGAGCGTGAGCAGAACGGCGATGAGTGCTGGCGCGTACAGTGGCGCTAATGCGCCGAAAATTGCCCCTGGTGGAGCAATCCACGTCTCAGCGCCGCCCGGGATCGCTTCCAGTACCGCAGTCAAAAGCTGAGTTCCGGCCGTGATCCAGAGCATACCACTGGCGAGAACAACGGTCGCCCGCTCGCGTACACTGGGGACGTCGCCGCTCCGTCGGCCGCTCGGACCGACGGGAACGCGTGGGTACCGCTTGGTGGGCCGGCCAACCGGATGGGTCGGGTCGCCGCGAACGACATCGCCGGACGTGACGACCGCCTCGATCCGGTCTTGGACACCTCGATCGCGAAGGTGTTCGATCTCGACGTCGGTACCGTCGGTGACACGGCAGCGGCGCTCGACGAGGCGGGACAGGCGTACGAAGCAGTCTACACGAGTCAGCCAAACCACGCGGAGTACTACCCTGGGGCGTCGGAGATTGACTTCAAACTCCTGTTCGATCCCGACGACGGAACGCTCTTCGGTGCCCAAGCCATCGGCGAGAGCGGCGTCGATAAGCAAATCGACGTCCTCGCGACGGCCATCGCACACCGGGACACCGTGTTCGATATCCGCGATTACGATCTCGCGTACGCGCCGCCATACTCGGCCGCGAAAGACCCGGTTAACATGTTAGGAATGATCGGTGCGAACGTCGTCGAAGACATCGCCGACATCGTCCATCTCGATGAGTTTCTCGAACGGAAAGACGAGGCAACGGTCGTCGACACCCGCCCTCCGGAGATGCGGGAGGCCCAAGGACGGATCGACGGCGACGAGAACGTCCCGCTCGGCGAGCTCCGAGAGTGGGCCGCCGACGCCAATCCGGACGGGGAGGTGCTCACGTACTGTAAGATCGGGAAGAGCTCCTACATGGCAACCCGGGTACTGGCAGAGTACGGGATAACGGCTCGCAGCCTGACCGGCGGCTACTACCGCTACGAGTACGCGGCAACGGACGACAGCGAACGAGTCGAGTATGTTAGGCCAACACATATTTTTGACACTCAAAAGTAGGATATATTTTATTTTGTCTCAAAATAGCCCAGGTGCTTAAGTAGGTCATGGGCAAATATGAGACAACATGATATCTGAAATAGAATTGCGGATTCTCTCTACGCTCGACTCACCAAAGACCAGACAAGATCTAGGTGATGAATTGGATTACCTCGAATCAACGGTGTCGCGGGCACTCGGGAGCTTGGAACAGGTCGATCTTGTTTATAAGGAGAAAGCCGGGAATCAGATGATCGCCAAACCAGTAGATGCTCGATGCGTCGAGGTGTTTCAGTCACTTACAAAATCGAACCCACATGTTGATTTCCCTGACCTGCTGACTTCATCGATGTTGAACGTGGTGTACTATCTCAGTAGTGAGGAGCAGTGGACAGCCACCGAGCTCACTGAACACACCGGGCATGCGCGAGCCACGATTTATCGAAACCTTCGGACGCTAACCAACCGAGCAATGGCGACCAAAGAACACAGTGAATATAGACTCCGAGAGGAATTCGATGAGCTCCATCTGTTCGCGACCGAACTCCGCCACCACATCCATCGCGTCCGGATCAAACGTGACGTAGGCGCTGGAACAATCCTTTGGGAATCTCACAAGGAGTTTCTCATGCGGACAGACACTGATGTCGAAGACGAGAATTATCACCGAACCGGTCTCGATGCGTTTGCCGAGTACAGACTTCAGTTCTTTACAACATCCGAGCAGTACTATTTCTACTCAGAAGGTCGAGACTCGCTCGATCCCACAGACCTCATCTGCCATCTCCTTCTCATCGAAAACGATTCACGACACAGAAAGTACGTGCTCTTACTCATCGCCGAAACAGAGCTATCCGAGGAGTCTCTCAAAGAGGCAGCGACCTACTACGGAGTTGAAGACATCGTACTCCCGCTCGTAGAGTTCCTCCGCACAGAAGGGAGCGTTACGTCAGAGAGCACACCAGTGTGGGAAGAGTTTGAATCCCTTGCGTCCGAGTATGGGGTCGAAGTATGAGCCGTGAGCCGACGTTCGAGTCCTCCGCAATTCGACGGCAGTTCAGCGAACTTGCCAATCTCATTGACGACGATCTCACCGTGTATCTGATCGGCGGGGGAGCACTGACCTTAGAGGGGCTCAAGAACGCGACGAAGGACATCGATCTCATCGTTCGCGAAGAGTCGGAGCTGCGGCAACTGTGGAACGTACTCACCTCTGCGGGGTACAAACCGAAAGAAGACCTCGGCGAAGAGTACGACGAACTTGGGGCGGCATTCATTCTCGAAAAGGACCACCGTCGATTCGATGTCTTTCACGAGCAGGTGGCGGGTGTGATCTCACTGAGTGACTCGATGGTCTCACGCAGCCGGCACCTGTTCGAAGAAGACGGACTTTCCGTTCGGATGGTATCGCTGAACGACATCTTCCTGTTCAAAGCTGTCGCAAATCGCGAGGATGACGTCGAAGATATGGTACGTATCGCTCAGGCAGGGATTGAGGATGACGTGGTCGTCGAGGAGATCATGTCGCAGCTAGATCTGCTTGGGAGTGACGACTTCATCGGAGCAATGAAACAGAAACTGGAACGACTGGAAGACCGCGGATTCGTCTTCGATATTCACGATGAAGTAAACGAACTCTACGATCGAAGCCAAGATGGATCAAAAGTCAGGAACGCCATTGTTTCGCTTCGTGAGCACGAGTACGATGACGATCTCTACACAGGTGTTCCGGAGTCCGCTCTTGAGCGACAACTTGGGGAGAAAACCACCACCTCAGGGGTCGAGTGGCTGCTGCGGATTAGCGATTTACATCGTGAATCGGATGGCTCGCTAGTGCTTGTGACGTAGTGTTAATCCTTGAGCCAGATGGGACGACTCACTCCATATCGACGTGGTCGGACATCAATTGTATCAGATATTATTGATTTCGGTGGGCTAGAATACAATAGCCTCTTGAGGGAACCGCTGGAAATCCAATATCCAAGTAGCGATGACTGGGTTGGACGAAAAGTTACAGCCCCCACGGAACCGGAGCCACTACGTGGATGTAGTGGTCATACTCGGCGTCGCTGGTGCGCTTATCGGCGTTCACGTATGGCTTCCAAACAGGCTACTATCGGAGTTCGTATTCACATACGGGGAGCCCAGTCTGGTGACCGCTTGGACGGCGGCTACGATTCACGATAGTACTGTACATCTTACCTCAAATCTTGTTTGGTACGGCGTCGTGATTGGGCCGGCCTACGCACTGTATACCAGTTGGAGTCGACGCCGACTGTTCTGGCTGCTGTATATGAGTCTTCTTGTCGCCACTCCGCTCAGTACGATCGCTGTCGACTATTGGTTGCTGTATCAGCGATGGGGGCTTGTCGGTCCCGATTCGATTGCGTTCGGATTTTCCGGCGTTGTGAGCGCCTTCGGTGGCCTGCTGGTTGTCGGTCTCATTGGGGTCATCGCTGCGTGGTACTCGTGGTCAATCTCAATCGCCACAACGGTCGGATTCGTAGCGAGCGGCTTGTGTATCGCACTTGCTCAGTCACCACTGGTTGCGGTTCCGACCAGTGAAATGCTAACCGTCGGTATTGTGCTCGTGGTGGGACTCGGTTCGTTTTGGTGGTGGTCGAGAGAGCGTTCTCTCCGTCGATGGCTGTCGGCTCATCAGGATGCGATTCTACTCTTTGGTGCGTGCGGGATCGTCATCACCGCGCTTGTGGCAGGGATATTCTCTGTTGAGACTGTTTCGAACGGTCGGTTTCCGAATGTAGTCGCACATGGTACTGGGTTCTTGACTGGCGTCACTCTAGCAGCGACTGGGCAGATTCTTGCGTGAAGGGTATTCGCTCAACGTCGTGGTGCGATTCGTATCGTGGTGACGTTCGGCAGTGAGCTGTCGGTTCGATATCTCGCTCTTATGTAGAAA
>NZ_NHNZ01000188.1:0-6486 GCF_002727095.1 Halorubrum sp. C191
AACAATGCCGCAGAGAACGCGCTTCGGGAACCAGTAGTTCTGCGGAAAATCATCGGAACGCTGCGTAATGACCGAGGAATGTTCGTTCACGAGACGGTCTTGTCCCTGCTGGCGACGTGGCGCCAGCAGGGACGCAATCCATACGAAGAGCTTCGTCGAGCCGTCAGTAACAATGAACTGATCTCACGGGCTCACGCTGTGCCGGCTGTCGAGACTCCGGGGTAAACACGTACAAGAGCCTGAGCAGTTCAACCACGTCCTTTCGTCGTTCATCACAGCACGCTGCTAGTGACATCCTCCTCGCCGTAAACGGCGAGGCTTCCCGTACCGCAGGTGGGATATTTGCCGGTCTACGACACGACCTGTTCTCTCGTGTGAAACGTCCCGCTCTCGCGGTCGAACAAGTGTGTCGATGGCTGTGCCACACAGCCGTTACTCCTATCCTCGCCGTGAGGACTCGGAGTTATCTTCTGACGCATATTCTCTGCCCCGTTACAATCCGCGTTGGCTACTAACTCACACGACGAGCAGACGTACAGGCCACGTTCGACACGGTTCGATTTCGTGTCGTCTCCACATCTTGAACACGTTTTTGAAGTGTTCCACTCGTTTTCTTTCAGTACCTCAACACCGCGCATCTCGCCTTTGTATTCGAGGTACTGGTAGATGCGGTCGAACGGCCACGTGTGCAGTTTCTTATTGCCGGTTTTGCCCCAGTCTGACTCCCGCACGTCTTCAGGCCAACTCACCGCGAGCGTTCCAACACCGCGATCAACGCACTCCGTAATAATGGCGTCCGTCAGCGTGTGGTAGTAGTGTGTCTCACGATCAGAGAGCTTCCGACGTGCCCACATCGACTTCTCTGACGGGCCGTTCTCTCCCTCGGTGTCGTACTCAGCTCTAGTAAAGTATTGTTTGTCTTCTTTGAGCGAGTTGCCGGGGTACAACACGTATTCGTCGGGGAACGCGACCGTGGCGATGTTGGTGATGCCAAGGTCGATCCCTGCGACATCGTCGCCAGCCGCATCCGCTGTTTCGAGCTCGACTTTACAGACGAAGTGGAGTTCCCAACTCTCACCAGTCCAGACGGCACGAATGTTCTGTACGCTGTTGACTTCTGAGAGATTAACGTCTGGTCGGGTCTGGTATTCGCAGAGCAAGAAGTCTGAGAAATGTTCTTTGAGATTCGAGCCTTTCGAGAGTCGGACGCGGTTGTTCTCAGAGTCGTGTTTGAACCCGTCTTCTTTGAACGTCACCGTGCTCTTTGGTCGAGTGTCGCCGTGTTTGCGGTAGCCGGGCGGATTCGCCTCACTGGAGTTGTGTCGCAAGTCGAACCACGACTGGAAAGCGTCAGAAAGTTCTTCGATGACTTTCTGACTGGATTGTGCGTTCAAATCTTTCCAGCACGACTGGTTTTTCATGTACGATTTTAGCACACTACCGTTTGGTATCTCGCCGGTTGCGTCCCAGATACGGTCGGCTGTCCATCGTGCGACGTTCCAGAGTTTCGAGGCAGAGTCTCCGAGCGAATCAAGACCATCACAGACCTGTTGGTGGTTCTGGATGGAACCAACGTAGGTGCGTGTGGCCTTAATCGCCATACATAGACTATGTAGACAAACTAACTTAATGGTGTGGATGTGCGTGGAATATCCAACCTGCCGTTCGTGATGGATTGGGTCAGCGTTGTCGGATTCACTCCCGGCGTAAACGCCGGGGCTCTCTCCTCGTAGAAAGATAGAGTGTCCAGTCACACGGGTCAGCGTCTCATCTACCAGGCTCATTGATTCGCACTGGGTGAGAGCCCGAACCACTCATTCGTCGAGTTTGCCGATACCTGACCGTGGACTTAGCGACACACAGGAGTGTCCAAAACACCGCAGAGGATGACTACAATAGAGCACACCACACTACCCACACTTTTCCACAAAAGCCGTGGTTGATCTTCGTATGAATTCAAATCGAGCCCGTGGGATCCTCTTAGGGTTGGCGTGTGGGGATGCGCTTGGCCGACCGGTTGAGTTCTCGTCAGCATCCTCAATTGCGGCCGAGCACGGCCAACTCGACGAGATGATTGGCCATGGGACGTGGAATCAGCCAGCAGGAACGATTACAGACGATACCGAACAGGCCCTCTGTATTGCCCGCAGCCTTGTTGAGCAGCAAGCGTTCGATCCAGCAGATATCGCGTCTCGATTTGTCGATTGGTACGACAGTAATCCATTCGATATCGGCCGGATGACGATGAAGTCGTTGAGTCGGCTCAAACACGGCGACGACTGGAGCGAGGCTGGCCAGCACGTCTGGGAGACTAGTCCCGAAGGCCAAAACGCAGGCAATGGGAGTGTGATGCGGTGTCCACCGCTCGCGATACCATACGCAACCGACTGGGAGCGACTTGTCACAGTGAGTCGACAATCCTCACAGATCACGCACGCAGATCCACGGTGTACCTACGGTTGCGCCGTTTTGAATCTCACACTTGCTGGCCTTCTTGACGATGTCGACACCCCGTTACAGGACGCTCTCAATTACGTCGACGCAAGCGCCCCGGATGAACTGACTGCCGCGCTTAGGCCACTGGCACGTGGCGATCAACCCGATCTGCTGGAGACATCGGGCTACGTCATCCACTCACTCCAGACAGCACTCCACGATGGGCTACATACCACAGACGCCGAGGAAGCAATTGTGACAGCCGTCAACCGAGGTGGAGACACCGATACGATCGGCGCAATCACAGGTGCCATCGCAGGTGCCCGATTTGGCGCGTCTCAGCTCCCGGACCGATGGCTGACAGCGATTGACGAGGTAGACGAACTCGAAGCACTAGCGATGGATCTCGAAGGACCAGAGGAATAAACTAAACCACCCACTGCCGTAGGCAGATCCGAATGGCCGTCGACGACGATACCGGATCAGAAAATACGGAACCGCAGAAGTCCGCATGGTCCGTGTCTCGACTCAACAACGAAATTGCTGCCACTTTGGAATCCGCCGCGGAACGGTTCCCAACGTACGTTGTCGGCGAAGTCTCCGATGCGACAGCGAAGGGCTACGGGACGTTCTTTACACTCCGAGACGTCGACGGCGAGGAAACTATCCAGTGTATCGTGTGGTCGTCCTATCGCGACCGCATCGACGAGCCCATCACCGAAGGCGAGGAGGTAATCGTCCGGGCAAACGTCGATTTCTACGCCGAAGGCGGCCGGACACAACTCAACGTCAAAAACTACTGGCCGGTCGGCGATTCCGATCGATCACAGGAATTGGAGGCATTGCGTGCCGAACTCAATGAGGAGGGCCTCTTCGATGCCGACCGAAAACAGTCACTTCCACCGTTTCCATCAAACATCGGTGTCGTCACCTCATTGACTGGATCGGCTCGAGAGGACTTCCGTGAGTCCGCCTGGGGACGCGCACCCGGAGTGACGCTCACCTTCTTTGGGGCGACCGTTCAGGGCAAAAACGCCACAGCATCGATCGTCGGGGCGCTCCAACAGGCAGATCGAGATCCAGACATCGACACCATCGTCGTAACGCGTGGTGGCGGCGCAGACGACACGCTGTGGTGTTTCAACGAGGAGCCCGTCGTCCGAGCAATCGCGGACTGTGTGACCCCAACAGTCGTCGCTGTGGGCCACGAAGACGATGAGACCCTCGCCGAAGCGGTCGCAGACAAGCCAGCAATGACACCGACAGACGCGGGGATCGTGGCGACACCTGAGATGAGCACCATCCGAGAGCGCGTCGAGACCATCGAACGTCGGCTCCAAATCGGGTACAAAACAGTCGTCAGCGAGCAGCTTGACGCGCTCAATCGACGGATCGAAAACGCCGTTGTGAGACTCGAACGGGCAGCAGAAACTCGGCAGGCACGTATCCAGCGAGCAGCCGATCTCGAACAGCGGATCGATACCGCCTACACGACACAGACAGGATCACGCCTTGATGCGGTCGACGACAGGATCGAGACAGCACTCCAGGAGATCGAACACGCCGCGGAGACAGAGGCTGTCACGGTACGGGCAGCGCGGGGACGCATTGGCGGACTTGAGAGCCGTATTGATCGGGCGTACGAGACACACATCACCCAAGAAACTGAAGCACTTGAGCGCCGGATCGAAAGCGCGTATCGAGATATTGAGACGGACACGGACGTCCGAGAAGCAAAACAGGAAGCCCGCCAGCTTCGGATAATCATCCTGGTCCTCATTGGCTTGCTACTGCTCGGTGTCGCACTGTGGGCGGGTGGACTTCTGTGAGCACAACAGAGTATTCAAGCAGTCCCCAGGTAATCATCAGGCATGAGTGAGGCTGAGGTCGACATCGCCGGGACGATCGATAGACTTGAAGAGATTGCCGAGACACTCGAAGATGGAGAGGTTGATCTCACCACCGCGAAGGAGCTCCGCGAAGAGGCAGACGACCATCTTGAGACCCTTCGTGACGCCCTAGACGTCGGCGACGGTGACATTATTGAGATTGACGGTGAAGACGCCGACCTAGAGCGCGCCGAGTGACGGTCGGACACACTTTCCGACATTCACCATCAGCACTCGCAAAAGAAAGCCAGTTCACGCCGACTTGCACGCCTCAATGATAAGTTCGGGGGCATCAACCAGTTGATTCACTGTATGCGCACCCTTCCCTTTCCCTCGGCCCTTCCGATTCTGTTCGATCAGCGAGAGAAACGCAAGTTCGGAGAGGAGGTCGCGGACGCGACGGATTTTGAGCGGGTCGGTTCCTTCGCGTTCACACACAACCTCGTAGGCCGAGTACACCTGCTTTGAGGGGATCATCGCATCTGTATCGGTTGACTGCTGCATCTGGAGTGCGAGCCCCTGAAGGAGGTATTTCGAGTGCTCGGGTTGCTTTCCAATTAGTTCGGCGAGCCGCGCCTCTTCTTCACGCTCGTGTGCTTCATCAACGTACTCAACGCGGACGCGGTCGTCATCGTGTTCGTCAGCGATTTCGCCAGAATATCGGAGAATATCAATCGCCTTCCGAGCGTCTCCGTGTTCTTTCGCCGCGAGTGCTGCGACCTTCGGAATCACGTCGTCATCAAGGACGCTCTCTCGGAACGCATCTGCCCGTGAGTTGAGGATTGCACGCAGTTGATTTGCGTCATAGGGCGGGAACACAAAGTCACGCTCGGAGAGACTTGATTTGACGCGCTCATTAAGTGTTTCCTTGTAGCGAATCTTGTTGCTGATCCCGATGATGCCGAGTGTACTGTCTTCTACCTTTCCGGCCTCCGCCGCTCGTGAGAGCTGCATGAGAACGTTGTCGTCTTCGAGTTTGTCGATCTCGTCTAAAATGATGATACCAACGTCGAGACGTAGATCAAGTATCTTCCAGAGCCGCCGATAGTAATCAGACGTGGAAACGCCAGACGCTGGGATTTTCACATCCGTCACGTCAGGATCGTTGAACGATTCAGCGATCGTTCGGATAGCCTGCGTTTCTGTTGAGTCCTGAAAACAGTCGATGTATGCGACGTCAACGTGGACATCATTCTCGGCGGCAGCCTCAGTGAGATCCTGCGTAATGTACTTCGAGCAGAGGCTCTTGCCTGTTCCAGTCTTTCCATAGATCAACACGTTGTTCGGCGTCCCACCTCGCTGGGCGTCCTTAATCGCGTTCGCGAGGTTTGTGAGTTCCTCATCACGGCCGATGATCCGATCACCCTCTGGAAGATGACTCACACGAAGGAGTTCCTTATCAGCAAAAATGGGGTCGGGATCCCCGAAGAATGACTCCGTATCGCTCATACAGGATCGCACTCACCCGACCCATATCAATCTTCCCACCGTCTTGCCGCTGTAAACAGGAGTCTGTATTAGACGATCCGTCCAAGTGGGGTTAAAACCCGTATGTTCCTACGTTTTGAGAATTCCAATCTCATAACGGGCCGCGTATTGCCGCTGTAAGAGTGGTATCGAGGTGGTCTCACACCCCCCGTTGCCGCTGTAAACACGAATGATGTGTGACCTCCAGATGAAATTGTGGGCGATTCAGAGAAAGTCGATCGAGAGCCGGTCAGCTACGTGATTTGGGGGAAAACACCATGACGGTGAAACATACGGTTCACGTCTTCGACGCCAAAACAACATGGCCTCTCAGTATGCCAAAAGAGTAGTACGGTAGCAAACAACACGCTTTGGTATAAAATTACTGATCGGTGTGGTGTTGATAGTAGAACGTGTGAGCGGGCAGATGGATATTTTCTATACATACACCGCTCTACGGTGGTTTTACAGCGGCAACGAGGGGTCCATCTCTTTCGAGCCACCATACCATTTCCCGGGAGATGTTTACAGCGGCAACGAGGGGTGTGCGACAGATGATCCCTGATGCCTCAAGCACCGTAACGTCGAAGTCAACAACCCCTCCAGGGTCCTCGGGTCTATCAAAATGGGGAACCCGCCAACACCACCGTCACCGGGCCTAGCGGCTCAGGTCACTCGCTCTTATGTAGAAACG
>NZ_NHNZ01000005.1:0-9605 GCF_002727095.1 Halorubrum sp. C191
AACAATGCCGCAGAGAACGCACTCCGTGAGCCAGTGGTTCTCCGGAAAATCATCGGAACGCTCCGTAATGACCGAGGAATGTTCGTTCACGAGACGGTCTTGTCCCTGCTGGCGACGTGGCGCCAGCAGGGACGCAATCCATACGAAGAACTTCGTCGAGTCGTCAGCAATAATGAGGTTATCTCACGGGCTCACGCTGTGCCGGCTGTCGAGACCTCGGGGTAAACACGTACATAAGAGTTAGCAATAGAACTAAGCTGTACGTACGTCACGACCTCACCATGTCAGGAAATTTTGAAGCTAAAGATGAGAAAAATCTCATCGAATATATCGCAGCGTTGTGTGGCTTTTCACGTCTTTCAACAGCACTCCCTGGGCGGGATATCTACCCACCGTATCTATTCGTTGGGGCGTTCAGTGTACTTGATCTGGCAGTCCTCCAGGTCTACGTACACGCTACCGGCGGGACCCACATCCTGATTGAGACCCCAAACACCGCTGCCGGGTATGCGGCGGTATTCTTAGGGGTCTATGGGGTCCGGTATATGTCGAGCGGTTACGAGGAGGCACTTGCCGCGCTCCGAGCACAGGACCGTGTTGATACGGCCGACATCAACCAATTTCAGCGGATATTTAGTTGGCGAACAAAGGTCATCATCTATCTCTGCGCCGTCGTTGTGCTATACGCGAATACTATTCTCAACGTCGGAGTTCCAAACCAAGTGACAGCAATAAATTTTCTCTTTACGTGGGAGTTTGTATTCCTCCCGGTCATCATTGAGTTTGCGTTCACCTACTACGGGATTCACTTCTTATTGCCACGTCGGATCAAAAAGACCGAATTCAATCTGTTCTTTTATGATCCGCGCAACATGGGTGGGTTTGCTGCGGTTGGCCAGCTCCTGAAGCGGTCGTACTATATTTATACGGCTGGACTGATCTTGTTCTTTCTCCTCGTCTACGGGCCAGTACTGCTTTCGGTGGACGGCTACGTGCCCGGCCTGTTTGAGTTGGTTTTCTTTTCGACAGCGTGGTTTGTTGGCCTTCTCTCGATTGGCTATTCGATGTACACAATCCACCAGCTCATGTCGAAAAAGAAGGAGCGACGAATTCGCGAACTGGAGACAGAACTTCATCAAGCAATTGAGAATCCGTACGATATTAACAACTCGAAAGTTGTCGATCAAGACAAATTGGACGATGCGCGACGGCGGCTGAAAGAAGTGCGAGACACACGCGTTTATCCGGCAACGTTCACAATGTGGAGCCAAATTGCGATCAGCGTATTGCTCCCACAACTACTCCAGATCACGGTCCAAACGGCGTTGTAACTGTAGCGAGGATTTGACGAATCCCTGTTTCAGCACAATTCCGGCTTATATCAGAATCTAGAAATATCTCTTCAATCTCTGTCAATTTAGTTTTAATTTTCCGTATCTAAGCGGCCTTCAAGATATGCTTCTCCATCTTTTGTAATGGCATAAACGCCGTTTCCAAGATGGCGAACCAATTCTTCCTCTTCTAGTTTCTTACAGCGACGTCCGATGTACTGGCTCGAATATCGAATTGGTCCTTCATTCATCATTTCTGTAGGGGATCCAGTCTCTTTCTCACGTAGATATTCGAGCACCCTGTCGTCTACCAGCACCATCCAATCACCAGAGCGCCTCATAGAACAATCTCTGTTTGGAACACACCTATTAGAAATGGTTTGAACTAATACGAACCTACACAAACTATAAGTTCCCATAACTACATTGTATTTATACAGAGCCCGAGTGACGAACCCTCGGCTAGTGAGAAAATGTAGGATCCCGGTCGCGGTGGTAGGACACCCGACCGGGTTGGGTTCTGTGCCGTATCACAGAACCATGCTAATGCTGGCAACTGTAGGGCTTAAGCCCTGCGAGACGACCGACGAATCGAGCAAGTACACCGACGGCACCTGCGCACTCTGTTCAGCGCCGGCTGAGGGCGTCGACGCCCAGCGCGGCGTTTCTGTCTGTCGCAACTGCGCGGAGGGCGACGCATGAACGAAGACACCGTCGTCAGCGACCTCGCGAACTGTACCGCGTTCCAGCGCGACCTCCTGTGGGCGCTCTCGCACGATGACACTCACAACGGACGCTCACTAAAAACAGAACTCGACGACTACTACGGCGAGGATCTCGACCACGGCCGCCTCGCCCAGACTCTCGATGCGCTCGTCGAGGGTGACCTCGTCGTCAAGCAGACACACGATGAGCGAACTGCCGAGTACCGCCTCACCGAACACGGTCGCCGCGCGCTGTCCGGCCGCCAAGCATGGCAAGCCGGCCATCGTGGCGATACTACTGAGGAGGAGCACAGCTGATGGCCAGCAACCAGCCGCTAATCGGGGACACCCGCCGACTCGAACGCATTCCCCTCAACACAGACTATCTCGCGTGTCAGGTCTGCGGGCAGACCGTCCGTGAGGGCGACGACATCACCGCCTACGCCTACCGGGCGGCGGGCGAGCCGGCGTACGAGATCGGCTACATCATGTGCGAGGGCGATTGCCACACGCATCCGACCATCTTCACGCGCGGCGTTCGCGAACACGTCGTCACCGGCCATATCGGAACATGTGCGGACGCGCGTACCCAGTCGACAACGTACGTCCTGCTCGATCCGACTGTCGTCGTCACGAGTCCGACGACGACGGCCGACCCACACGTCCATCCGGACACTCCAACTGAGCGCGAGCCCAAACAGACGAGACAGCGGGACCCGACGCCGCTCCTGATCGCGGTTCGGGAACGCGCTCGATCGGACGGCGGACATCAGGAGCGAGGCGAGTGATGCGGGTCGCCGGAAAAGATCCGCGCATCGGTAATGGGTCGCCGCCAGGGGCTCACCAGTGTCGCCGGCGACAGACGGTACGGTGATCGCTGGTGACGACACGCCACCCAGCGGCCCCTGAGCGCGGGGTGCGACTCATCGCCAGCGACTCGAACGCGTCCGCTGCCGGGATCGTCTGTACAGCGGTCTCCCCGCGGCTGACCGAGTGGGTACCGGAGCTTCTCACGAAGCTCCGTCCACGGAGTCAGCGGACCGTCCGCCGCCACGCCACCACCGAGAACCCGTTTCGAGCCAGCGCAGCGATCCTCTCGACGACACTCCCGGAGTGGAACACCACAACGGACACGTGGGGTGACGACACCGCCGAGGCGGTCAGCTACACGCACGCCATCGCGACGCTTGCGCTCACGTACGCCGAAGAAGACGTTGAGTCCCTCTCTGCGTACCACCGGCGGCGGTACACCGACCTCACCGACACTGTCGAGTCCGTCGGGACGGGACGCGGGCCGGTCAACGGTGACCTTGGCGCGCTCGCGAAGGGACCGGTCGCACTCCACCGCGAACTCGACGATCACCCACAGACGCTCACGCTGTTCCTCGATGGAGAGACATGGACGGACCTCACGGACCGTCGGACTGGCGTTCGAGCGCTCGCGGCGATCGCCGTCCTAGCCGATGGGTTCGACGTGCGCGTCGTCGCGTCGCCGGCGCTCCAGCGTGAGCTGACCCGTCGGTACCCAGCGTGGAGCGAGATCCATCTCGGTCTTACTGGCGACCGGGATCGGTCCCACCGAGATCACCGCCGCACTCCAAGCCAACCAGCGGCCGCGGACGACACCCACTCCGCGTGGGCGGCACTCAACGGGCTCGCCAGCACACCGGGGAAACGGCGTCTCCTCGGGAATCTCGACACCGAACAAGAGCGGAGCTACCGCGATCTGGAAGAAGATCACGCGATCGATATCGAGACGGGAACCGTCAGCCGGTACGTGCTCGATCTCGAAGATCGTGGCCTCGTCACGGTCGACCGTCGCGGCCAGCACAACACAGTCTCGCTCTCCGAACGTGGCGACACGGCCGTCAGCCAGTGTCTCGACGCCAACGACGAACTCATCCATCCGAACCAGCGCCAGCTGGATGCCCGTCTTACTGACACCCCTCACGACGCTACAAGTACAGTGTCTCCCCGCCGGGAGGGCCAGCCGGGAACCACCCCGACCGGGATTGATGAATGGATCGCGGCGACTGGTGATCCGGATGGCGACGCCGACTACGTCCAGTGGCTGACCGGCCCCGAGGAATCCCCCGAGACGCAGTCGATCCACCGGCGCTTCACCGTTCCAGCCCACGAGACGGGCATCACGCTCGTCGACGATCAGCCAGCCCCGTTCGACGACGGTCGGGTCACCTATCTCAGCCACCACGCCGAAACGGCGCTCGTCGTCAGCCAGTGGGGTGGCCCCCTGGTTACGTTGGGACGTCTCGCGGCTGCCTTACTCAGCGACAAAGCGCTGAGCAAGATCCTCACCCCATCGCGAGTCGGTCGCGACTTCACCGCGATCCACGACGGCGTCACCGACCGCGATCCGGGGCGAACGCTTCGTCGCGGCCATCAAGTCGGGTGGTTCAGCGAGGACGAAACGACCTACACGGCGTGGCGTCAGCGCGTCGAAACGGTTCGTGACACGCAGCTTGCCCGACTCGCGGCGCTTACGGACAGCGACGACACGGCCGCTCGGAGCGAGCTCTTCGAAGCCCTCCACGGGCTCGTCGCGTCGGCGACCCACCTGTACCACGCGGCGGGTATCGATCTCACCGCTACGATCAGACTCCCGGATACCGACGCAGTTGCGCGGAACCCCACCCGACTCGAGAATCTCTGTGAGTTTCTCAGCAAGACTGTTCCCAAACAGTCTGTCTACGGGATCCATTCAGGGTATCGGATGCTGTTCGAAGAGCGCCCCGCAAAGCTGTGCCGGCGACTTCCCTACGACGTGGAGCCCAACACCCAACTCGATCTCACGATGTCGTGGGTGCTTGCGGGCCCGACAATCACCGCACTCCACGACGAGATCACCACGACCCTCGAACAGGAACTCACGACGGTCCGCGAGGCGATCGCCGACGGAACTGAAGACGCACCCACCCTCGCGATCCCCGTTCGAGACGCGACGACGTACCCCGCCATCCGGCGGGTGCTAGAAGAGGCCGCGATGACCCACGACGTACAGTGGACACCCCGCGAGCGCCAGCGGCTCGTGCGGCGCTGTCTCCGCTCGTTCGGCCCGTCGGACACCCACGGAGCGTGTCCGTACGATGTCGTGGTGAGCCTTCAGCGAGCGCTGAACGAGTCACCCAACCCAACCCCTGCCGCGGTCGAACGCGCGGCGGCCACGCTCCCACCCGAGCGCTTCCGGCCGGATCTCACGCCGACGGCGACGAAGCTGTACGCCGCCCTACTGCGGGCCGACACGCCGATCGGCCGCAGCGAGCTCCTCGACCGCGCAGACATCTCCGCGAGCAGCTATGATCGCCGACTGAGTGACGTTCGCGAACTCGATCGCGTTCGTCCCGTCCAGATAGATGGCCATCGCCGGTGGACGACCACAGCCACACTCACGTCGCGAACGCCACCCGTGACGGCGTGGCTCCCACCAAACAGGGGTACGACAATACCGCTGGTGACGCATCGCGACCCGCTTCCACCAACCGGGCAACAGCACCCGATCGAGACCAAGCGGGGACGCCACCACCCCCAACCCACGCTGCGTATCACCACCCCGAACGGGGCCACCCCACACACTACGTATCCGATGAATCTGCGCCACGAATGCCCGCAGTCGCACCGCACCGACAAGTACCCACCAGACAGCCGAGACACCCACGCCAACGAGACAATGGCAGCCACAGCCTACCCGACGACAGCAGTCGCAACGTCACACCAACAGCCACAGCGCTCGCTCACGAGGACCAACCAATGAGTGACCAATCACTCGATCTGGAGACCGTCATCAGATACGACCGCCCGACAGCGACAGATGGGTCCATCCAAGTTAGCACCGACCGCACCGAAGTCACCGAGGGCTCGCGTGTCCTCCTCGGCTTCGGTGATGATCACGAAGTCACCTACGCCGTGCTCACGCCGAGCGAAGCCCAAACAGTCGCGACCGCACTCGAACAAGCAGCCGAGCGCGCAGCCGCCGCAGACACCCTTGAGGATCCAACCGATGAGTAACAACACCCTCGATCTCACAGCCAACATCGACACGGTCGGCACGCCCGACAGCGAAGACCCAGATCACGATCCAACCAACGGCCGGTGGCTCGAAACCCAGGTGGCCGACGCACTCGACCGGTGGGGGTACAGAACTGCCCGCAACGAGTACTGTTTCGGGCTCGAAACCGACGTGATCGCCCGCCGAGACAGACTGCGTGGGGAGCCGACCGACTTCCTCGTTGTCGAGTGTAAAGACTGGCACCAAGCGCCGGTCCAGCGGGACGCTGTCGAAGCCGTCGCGCTCCGGGCCGCTCTCGCGCGAGCACTGCCCGTGCTTGCTGTCGCCCGCCGCGTCACGGCGAGCGCATGGCAGTTGGCACAGCGCCTCGACGTGCGGATTCTGACCGAACAGGATCTCTTCAAGGACCGGCTCCCGCCGCTCACCGAACGCCGGCCGCCGGGTGGCACGCTCCACGCACGGCGGGAACCGCGCATCGAAAACTTGCGTGACCGACTACCGCTGCTCGTTCACCGTCGGAGCGGGCTGGATATTGAGGCGCCCGTCTTCAATGGGCCGAATCACGGACCGTGTTATGTGCCCGATCGGACGGGCAACGGCGAGTATGTCGACGCTCGCGACACTGACTACGACTTCAGCTAGAGTACCAAATATTAGTTATTTCTAAGAAAGTATTTTATCACTAGAGCCTGTAGTCGCTGATACACATGACCACACCTGACGCTCCCCACGAACTGTGGGAGGGAGACGTGAACCGCCTCGGGGTCAAGCCCCGAGGCTTCCCGTTTCGATGACGCGACTTGCAGGAACCGACGAAGACTGCCCTCCGTCAGTTTCCACATCGGTCGCAGTCTCCACGAGCGTGACTTCGGCCTGTCCCAGACCTAACTCCTGAAGACCGCGAGAAAGAACGTTGTACGACGCATTCGCATCCCTGTCCACCTCAAACCCACAACTTGGACAGTTGTGTTCGCGCACCCACAACGGCTTCTCAGTCTCAACACCACACTCAGCGCATTCTTTCGTCGTACCACGCGGGTTCACCTGGACGACGTGCGTGCCGTGCAGCTCGCCCTTGTACTCCAACATCTCGATGAACCCACGCCACGCAGCATCCTGCTTGTTCCGAGCGTTCCCGCGCTGTTGAAGTATCCCCGAAACGTTCAACTCCTCGACAAACACGGCGTCATACGTCTTGACGAGCCACGTCGTGAGTTTGTGCTGGAAGTCCTCAACCTTCCGCTTGATTCGACGCTTGACCTTAGCGACCTCTCGGCGTTGGGTCTCCCAGTTGTTGCTCCCGTGTTCTTTCCGGGAGAGACTACGCTGTTCCCGACGCAAGCGGTCGTACTCGTCGGAAACGTCGAGCCAGTCCACGCTGTCGCCATCGCTGGTGTAGATGTAGTTGGTGATGCCAAGGTCGATGCCTACGCAGTCCTCAGCACCCAAGTCGTCCACGTCGGGTTTTTCCGGGAGTGCGGTGTCTTCGACTTCAAGACCGAACGTGACGTACCACTCACCGGTCGTCTCCTTTTTCAGAGTGACTTCTTTGATGGTGGCGTTGTCGGGGATGGTTCGGTGGTAGCGGATGGGGATGTCACCGATTTTCGAGAGCCAGAGTGTCGCGTGTCGGCCACTCGTGTTTTTGAGTTCGAAGCCGGACTGCGAGTACGTCATGCTCTGGTACTCTGGCGGTGACTTCCACTTGAGCCACCCGACGTTGTGCCCGTTCTGCTTCTTCTCGGAAAGGTTCGAGAGGTTGTCGTAGAAGCGTTCGACAGTCTTCTGTAACGCCTTCGAGTGGACTTCTTTGAAGACGGGCCATCCGTCTTTCCACTCGGTGAGTCGTTTCTGGTGTTGGTACGTCGAACCGATGTTGTCCTCGCCGGTGTCAAGGGTGTTGTATTCGTAGCGAGTGTGGTTGTAGGCTTGCCGGTGGATGTCGATGTGGCGTTCCACTTCCGCAGTCACACCTGTTCGGTCAGGGTAAGCGCGGAAGCGGTAGTCGTACCACATCGCTGTACCCCGATTATTGCTGTGTTTCAGCTTAATGATTTGGTTGACGAGTTGTCGGCTTCATCCACGGGGTCAAGCCCCGTGGCATTCGCCTCGACAGCCTGTAAATGGCGACCTGCTCTGTGGTGATACACGGGCTTTCGAGCAATTCAAGAGAGACATTGAGGCGGAATTTGACGAGCAGCGTGAGACGCTTCGTCGGCACCAGCGTACGGTTATCGATCGGATAGCGGAGGACGGATTGCGTGGTTGACGAGCGGGTCGTCTCGGTCAAACCCGAACAGATCGAACAGTACTACAGCGAACTCACAGCGCTGAGTGAGAAAGGCGATCCAGACGATCTTGAATAGGCCGTCGAAGAGGCCCGTGAAGACTGCTCAGGAAGTATGTGATTCGAAATACTGTATCGCATCCCAGATACTGAACACTCGAACGCGCCCTTCGTAGTACGTATTCTCTATCACACTAGAGATCGTCTGTTCAGCATGCCGATCGTCCATCAGTATCCCAATCGACTCATGGGAAGTGGAACCTAAAAGCATCACAGCGACAGCAGGGAGTTCCGAATCGGTCTTCCGCAATTTGTCGGGATCTGTTTGTTCCAGTTGTGCCAGCCGTTGATGGACCCGATCCATGATTTCCCCAGCACGCGGTCCATCGTGAACTCGTACTCCGGGTTGGAGGGCTCCCACGAGAGTGATCCAGACCGTCGTGTCTGCCCGATCGACCCAATCAATACTAATGTAGCCTCGCTGTTCAGTGAGTTCCTCAACGACGCCATCGCTCAAGAATGCTCCGTTGAACGCCGGCGCCGTCTGCGGATCGTATCGCTGATTTCACGGGATTTGGACGCCGTCGGGCGATATGGGACGTCTCAAGACCCTCGCACAGACGTTTCACGAATTCGCCACGAACCATGTTGAACAACCAGACGTACCCGCTGTCGCCGACGGCGACAACGGGTACGCCAAGTCCACCAAAATCGCGCTCCTTCTGCTCAAAGAGGAGATCAACAAGCCGCTTCGGAGGCTCGAAGACTATCTCAACGAGATGCCGGGAATTCTCAGTGTGTTTGATCTTGACTCATCGCCGGATTACACATCTTTCAGTGTCTGGGACGATGAATTCCCAATGAAAGAACTGCGCCGCCTGCTCCGCGCCTCCGCGGAGCAGGCGGGGCTCTCAGGCACCGCGTCGATCGACGCCAGCGGCTTTCAGCGTGACCAAGCCAGCTCACACTACCGGAATCGGGTCGGTTACTCGTTGCCTTGTTGAACGCAAGACTGCGTCGGGGTAGGGTCAATAACTCACGGTTTCACGGCGTCAAAGAGTGGTTCTTACACTCAGAAGATGCAGTAGCTGCCGCTGGCGGTGGTCGTCAAAGGGTCAAAACTATGGTACCTTGCTCCCTTGATCAGGTGACGACGGCGATGCCTCTCCCGGATACGTCCGGAGAAAGGGAGCAGGCGGCGAGCCTTAACTCGCCGCCTGCGTCAGGTTATGGATGATGCACTTCCGTGTGAGCTCCCG
>NZ_NHNZ01000121.1:0-1289 GCF_002727095.1 Halorubrum sp. C191
ACTTGACAAACGATTCCGCAGGAAGTTCGCACCAGGATTCGACGGAGCTTCGGAGGCGATTATTCAAGTGTGGGACCGCACGAAGCAGAGGTGGTTGGACAGGCAGGAACACTTTGGTGACAACGAGACATTTAGTGGTTGGATAAGCGGAGACGCACCGGCCAGCACTCCGCGTGAGGTCTGTCAGTACTATCTCTAACGAGTCAGACAATTGGCTATCGCCGCTCACAGGACACACTGACTCGGGACCCGACAAATTAGAGCGTCAACCCGTTCGTCAGTCCGGTGTATATTAATCCGACGACAGCAGGCGAGATTCGTCACCACTCTGCTGGCTCCGCCCTTCTTGATAATCGCATGTCCATCAACGACGACATCGACCGCACCGACCACAATTCCGACCAGCCTGCCAAGGGCGCCGATCTTGAAGCCGACCTCGCACGCGTCGGCCAGCTCGTCGCCGCCGCCGTCAACCACGGTCACGAACACAACGACCAGTTTGTCGATACCGCCTACAACCGTGCCGACGACCTCGCTGTCTGGTTCGACAGCCAGGACCTCTCCGGTGCCGAGGCCGTCGCCGCCGCTTGGTTCTTCCTTCTTGCGGCTGCCGACGAGTAGTACCGCTACCGAGTTTTAAACTCGCCACGCACAGCTTTCTTTTTATACAGGTAGAAGGCGAATACACCCGCCCAGGCGGGTGATGAAGCCGACATGGTGGGAAGCAATCCACCAGCCGAACGTCTGTTTTTGAGTTTCACATACGGAGATTTAACTGACAGGCCGCTCATCGGTCGGAACGGAGCGGATTCCGAACCGTCCTTCAGAGGCGGCCTGTCCACCCGCGTAACGAGGCAGTATCTGAAAGGGCAGTTGGTGAACGCTACATTCTCGAAAGGTGTGTCTGTGCGGACTGCTCGAAGCAAACCAGACGATACCCACAACTCAGGTGATGGCT
Organism: Halorubrum sp. C191; assembly: GCF_002727095.1. NCBI lineage: Archaea > Methanobacteriati > Methanobacteriota > Halobacteria > Halobacteriales > Haloferacaceae > Halorubrum > Halorubrum sp. C191. The sequence continues at coordinate 959 of NZ_NHNZ01000121.1, forward strand.
GCCTGCGTTCCCGTGGCAAAAACAACACTGGGACGCCGTACACGGTCGAAGACAGGGGTAACGGCCACTTGGCATGGCCAGCAGTCCACCAGTCCGACACTGTGGGACTACCCGTACCCGAAAGGTCTGGTAGTCAACTGACTGGAATGTAAGCCTGAAACTCTCACCGTTCGGGATTCCTCCGCTACGCAGAGGAGGATATCAACCCGACGCCACCTCCTCGTGCTTTTTCAATATCACCCACAGCGCCAGCGAGGAGTTATGTAGATCCTCACCGCTCTCGATTTCTTCCTTGAGCACCCCCGTCAGTAGACTGATATATCGCTTTATC
>NZ_NHNZ01000127.1:0-3045 GCF_002727095.1 Halorubrum sp. C191
CAACGTTCAAAGCTGAGTGACTGAACTATGAACCTGAAACACCCACCGCTCGGGATTCCTCCGCGTTCACGCGGAGGAGGATGTCAATTTCTGAGCCGTGTCACCGCTCCAATCACAAACAGCGAAATTAGCAGCAGCGTAGGACCATTTAGTGGAACTGATTCGTCGGTATTCTGATCTGGGTTTGGTTCCGATGGTTCAGTTACTTGGCTACTATTGTCTCCAGTGTCTTGTGTACTTCCCGTAACGTTTCCACTCGGGTCAGACTTCTCGCTGCCTGTAGCGTTGGTGGTATTCGCTTCTCCGTCTGCTGTTACATTACTTTTAGTCGTGTTCGAGACGTTCTGACCAGTACTGTTTACTTCGACTGACTTGTTTTCACTGGTGGCGTTAGTCGTCTCATTCACACTCTCAGATGTCGTATTGTCCACGGGAGCAGCACTACCTCCCCCACCACCGCCACCGCCACCGCTACCACCATTGTTTCCGGTGTCTCCTGACTCATCTGCCGTTTCTTCAGTGATAGTCAGCGATTGCTCATCGCTCACGGAGAGAATGTTCGGGAACTCTCCAGCAACCTGACCGGTCCCAGTCACGGCAGCGTACAGGCGGTAGTCGCCAGGTTCATACTCATCATCAAGTGGTGCTGTGTACGTGTCTCCTTCCTTAGTTGCTGTAATCCGCTCCGTTGTCTCGCCATCTACGAGTACCACTTCGACAGTTTCGATCGGTGGCTCATCCGAAGAATCATACGCTGTTGGAGTAACATTTACTGAACCATTGTCACCAACCGCAACCGTTGACGGGGCAGTGACTGTTGTCTCATACCCTTGAATCACAACTGGTTGAATTGTCTGTAACGTTTCATTAGAAAAGTACGCAAGTATGTAGGTTCCAGCGCTGAGACCGTCCGAATCAAACGTAACAGTAGATTCTGTCGTGTTCGTTGATTTTACCGGATTCTCATTGGCGTCGTACAAGTACAGATTAAATCGCTCATCTGTGTTCTTTGAAACAGAAATTTCAATCTGTTCACCTGGCTTAATCGGGGCAACCGATGACACGTTGTATGATCCGAATGGTCCAACCTCTACGGACCGGTCCGGCACATCAACTTCTCCGTTTTCAACCGTTATGACATCTGAGCCGTTCGCTTGTACGACTGCTGTTGCGCCAAAGAGGCTCGCTAAAGCAACAAGGAGGGCAACGAACAAAACCCGTGACATAATTCAATTCAGATCCATCGGGGTACTGAATCTTTCGGCATCGTGCGACCTCTGGTGCTATCTTTCTACTGCGACGCACTCCCCTCCAAAGAAATTAATATGTCCCCGCGTGACATTCGAATTAGTATGCCACTCAACAAGTTGTTTGTGGGCGTTATTACTGCTGTTATGCTCATGTCCCCAGTGGCAGGAGCTGCTGGAGCAGTCAGTCCAGCCCCTCAGGCAATAGATGATCCGCCCACCACCAGTCAACCGGTTGAACAGTCTGGCGATTTTATCAACGTAACGCAGAGTGTTGATGTTCGGAATTCCGCACCATTCACGCTTCGTGTAGATCGAAGCCAAAACAATGCTATTGCAACAGCGGTAGAAAATATGGACACCAGTGTACGCCTCGACAATCCAAGAGTTAAGCTCGACCTAGGGATTAACCGGTTGGTTGTACATGAGAATACTGCCACAATCGACTTGGGCTTTGATCCAATTAATAACCTTGACAACGAACAGGTTCATCTCATTTCTGCGAGGATCGAGTCCACAGACACACAAGTCCCATCCACGACTAATATTGATACCCTCCGTCAGTTCATTCGTGACAACGCAGATAGCGACGATGTCACGTTTGACAATGTTAGCTCCCAGCAGGTAACGAACGGCGGGGCCGACTTCACAATCAATAACGCTGAGCCAGGGTCGTATCTCTACATGGCAGTAGTTACGAACAGCGGCCAAGGACTCAACGTCGTCAACAACGGCGACATTACTGTTCCGGGTGAGGTGAGCGTTGTTGGCGTTGACTCTGCGATTGTCCAAGAGACGGCATCTACGCTGGGTGTCCAACGTGCTAGCGAAACATATGCGGCGGGCGATAGTGTGACATTCGATGTTAACGCTAACTTAGGAAGCAGTGACATCGAGCATGCTGTCGCAATTTGGAATGAATCACAAGTAGCCAGCGAAGACCTAACTCTTGTAGCCCCTAGTGACATCGACGCTGATACGACACCAGATGAATTCGAAATCGAACACTCAATTGACGAGGTTAATGGTGTTCAGCGGACGAAAGATGATGTGTCAGCATTTGGCCGCACTCTAACCTCAAACAAACGATCGGGCGTCTACGCACTTCCTGACGTTATCACGTTCCTTGCGAATGAGGGTGAATTTAGCGAACCGCAGACCGATTCTGTGGGCGATTCACGAATAAATGCCTCTGTAACCTCGAAACAAGCAGGGAGCGATACTACCCTAACTGTCGACACACTTGAGAACTTTGCCCCGGGTGAATACGTCGCTGTTCACGTTGCAATGGTTGAAGGAGAACCAACGCGGATGTCCTCAAATCGAGTCGACTTTGAGGTCATTAATGCGATCAGCAGCGGAAGCAACTCTGTTGATGACGGGCGTACTAATGTTCAGCTCACAGGAGACGGTAATGTCCGCAACGTGAGTGTTCGCCTGCCGTCTGATTCTGGTGTAAAGAACGTGTCGGTCACTGAGTCGTCTTCACCCACTGGAGGAGCACCAATCCCCAATAATTCTGTTGCGACATATCTTGACATTAGTGGTGATTCCAGTGTGAGTGAAGACACAGAGGTCACAGTAACGATCAGTCAGTCTCGGCTCGACGAGGTAGGAATCGCTACAGAAAACGCCGTGCTGCTACACTACGTTGATGGCGCGTGGAAACAGCTTGCTACCGACGCAACTCCGACCAATGGTGACGTTAGGCTGACGGCAACCAGTAGCGGTCTCTCACCGTTCGCAGTCGCCGAATCTTCGACCACTGATGAGGGCGACGATGACAGCAGTGGTGGTG
>NZ_NHNZ01000165.1:0-18753 GCF_002727095.1 Halorubrum sp. C191
ATCTCTGTCGGTGAGTATAGACCGGTACTTCTCGTCGGGTCTGTATTATCAGCTCTTGGTTACAGGGAGAACCAGCGCACAGATACTACAGAAGACGATGGTGCGCGTATTTCAGTATTCAATCCCAGTGAGGCACGGGTTCTACGAGCAACCCGAACTCAGCATCTGTGAGCACTGGCGCGAAAGAGCCCTCGACAGGCTGTTGTCGGGAACAGAACACTCAATTCGACGATTGAGAGGTCATTTAGGAGCTAGTTCCGGAAATCACGCTGCTTGTCGCCCCCTCGGTACAGATATTTCAGTGCTACCTGTGGCAACTCAGTAACAATAGCGTTGAGAGCCATGTACTTACAACAGACACTCTATCCGATCGGACTGGCCAGTACCAACATTGCGATAGGCTGGCTGCTTTATTATTCATCTGAGCCGATCCTCGGAGGGCTGCTCGTCGTGGTTGGGGCCTTTGTCATCCTCACTTCAATTGGGAGTACTCTCAGTCGATATAAATCCGTACTCAGTGATCAACACTGACTCGAGCAACAATGGCTTACTACTATTATATCCGCTACCGGTTAGGTACATGAATGCCCTCCACAGCATCTGTTCAAAAGTCACGAGACAGAACTGTGATTGATCCTGAGGGGTCTGTGTTCCACGCCCAGGGTACGCGCAGCGGGTCGCTTTGTCACCACATCCGTAGATGAGCTCAGCAGCCACAACTCACAATACGGGGGATAGTCGCCTCCCGGATCCCGAACTATCGGCCCTCCTTGTGGCGAATCTGGTTCCGGTTGTCGGGATTGTTGTGTTCAACCTATCGGTTTTAGAACTGCTGACCTTATATTGGCTTGAGTTCGGTGTTGTCTGTTTTTGGGCGGTTGTTCGAGCGACGTTTGCCGGGCGGCCAATGGAACGGAATGGGGATCCAATCCTGTTGGGGGCGATTGCCACAAAAAAGACCTCTATTTCAGTCCCGCTGATCGGTGCTAACGTCCGACTACTGACGATTCCGACACTTTTGTTCGTGGTACCGATCCTCATCGGACTGTGGCTATTCGTCGGGGCATTAGTTGTCGGCCCCGTAGCAAATGTGAATCCGGATGCCAACATCTCGTCGTGGCTTATCGCTGGTGCGTTTGGAATTTTCATCGCAGCAGGATGGCGAACAGCCACTACGTACTTTCGAGATGGTGATTACCAAGATCACAACGTCGCAACCGCTCTTCAGAGTGTCGTCACGGAAGGCGCAACAGTACTCCTCGCGAGCATCATCGCGCTGCTCACCGCAGCTCTGGTTGTCTCTAACGGCGGGGGTGGAGAGACCTCTCGTGCGGTTGAACGGGTTGCGACGGGACCACTCGTCGCAGTGGTAGTCTCAATTAGGCTCCTCACCGATCTCGCAGAATACTACTACGATGGCCGTCTCGGTGCGGGATTGTGGTCACTTGTCGGTCGTGGAGACGCATACAGTCCCCCGGAGCGTGAGACAATTGAGACAACGCTATCAGGAAATCCCACAGTTTTGCGGCCGTCGCTGTCGGGACGGCTACTGCCTACGGCCTCACATTTCCGGACACACCCTGGACTATGGTTGCTGACACCACTCGCCTTTCTCGCCGCATCACTTGCTGTATTTGATGGTGCTACCCAAATAGCGGGTGGCATCATGCTTCTTGGGACCGGCGTCCCGCTTGGTCTCATCCATCTCGACTACTGGATCCGGTACGCTGGTGTTGAATACCGGCTAGATTCGGACACCATTGTTGCGACTGATACCCTGTTTCAAACCCCTCTTTGGCGGTACGAATCGCTAGCTGATCATGAGGTCCGAATCGAACGTGACGCCGTCGACAGGTGGTTAGACACCTCGACGGTACTTGTTGACCGCGGTGACAGACCGACCAAGCTACCACGACTCGAAGATACCACCCCAATCACGGACTCTCTTGTCGACGTGAGTACCGCTGACAGTGACGCTGGTGTCAATTGGAATGCGAATACAGACGAGCCAGACACCATGGTGGAAGTTAGTATCGAACTGCTGCGGTTAGACAGTACAGCACCCCGTATGTCGCTTGTGTCGATGACTCTGTTCGGAGTCGTCTCACTGATTGCGTTGGTGATAGCTGCTCAGTTTGAAGGCGGCGCAGCAGCGGGTGTCTTCGTATTTCTGTTCACTGTGATTCCGCTCGTCGGACTTATAATCTACCAGATCAGCAATAACTAATGCTGTTGGCCCTCCAGTGTTAGGCTGCGGTTCCACCAATTTGGGACACTAACCTCTATTGGTGGTGTGTCGGTACTAGATACATCTACTTGACGAATGATAGTACTGGTGGACGGGGTGGAGGGCCGTCCTTCCAGCGGAGGGTGATCAATGAAGCGTCGCGGGGGGGTAGGTGAGCCTCCCATCCGTTGGGGGGGAGGTGAGCGATGGGAGAGGCCCAGCGACCGGATATTTGTTCAAGACCGCCTCCGGCCGGCGGCTACCTGTATCTAATACTGGGAATAGTATCAAGCCCGTAGCAGCGTTTCATCGGGAGAAACACGGCGCAGTTGGGCCTAAATGAGATTGTTGAGTGTTAGGCCATGCTCTCCGTTGAGCTAGTGGCATCGTTATACTGGTAGCCACCGAATCCGAGAAGCGGGTAGAAGACGAATGAAATAAACGTGAGTCCGAGGCCGAACAGAATCCCCTTATTGAATTTGCCAGCGACATCGATACTAACTTTCAGCGTGGCGAAGAAATTGATCACTGGGACGAAGAACAGAGCAAACCAATACCATGCGTTTCCGCTCACCTTGACTAAGACGTAGAGATTGTATATCGGAATAATCGCAGCCCAGCCCGGTTTCCCAGCTTTCTCAAATACTTTCCACAATCCGGCAAAAATCAAAATAATGAGTCCTAGTGTAACGAACAATTCAATATTGGTACTACTGGCTCCTTGTATCGAAACTGATGAACTCAACGCTGATCGCATCAGTCAATGAATTCTTCCATATTAATAAAAATCCAAGTCACCGTTTCACACTCTGAATTACGACCATTGGAATAGTTATCATACCGAACCCAAACTTCCAGAACACATATGTTCGTAGCTTTCGACTGAGGAAGTAATGTCCGCGCTTCAGTCTGCCCTCCTCAATTGGAATCCGAGTCGGATCATAACTGCCGTCATAGCTGGCACTGCAGTCTTTCTTGCGTCCCAAGTTACTGATGGAGTTCTCTTGGAGCTTGGCGTGGCAGTTCTCTTAGCAATGGTACTCCATATTCCATGGTGGTTGTACAACCGTCATACCACCCAGTCTGTAGATGGGTGACAGACTCGCGCCCTGTATTTAACAGCCCGTTTGTACCAACTGCTAAGAATTTCAACAGAGCCGAGAGGTTGAAATGGTGAACACAGAATTAAAAACAAGCAACTGGATCTACCACATAGCACTATTGCCAACTGACGGACTAGGCACCGTCGTGGTGATTAATAGACATGATAGATGATATCTTAGAGTTCATTTTTGAACTATTGCTGGAGTTGGTCCCAAACGCGGTATGGAAGGTTCTGCTGAGTGTGGTCGGGATCGCGGTGACGGTAGTCGGAGCGACAAAAATTACAGAGTCAACACGAATAGGGGCCGCATTAATTGCCGTCGGTACATTCCTATTTATAGGCTCTCTCTTCTCGTTGTACCGATCGAGCTAATTCTTTTTTTATTACGACGCCGTCACGAGCACGAACCCGACGACACCGATGAGGAACACGATGAGTGTGAACACGAAGCCGGTCAGTTTCACTCGACGGCCATAGGCGTTGAGTTCGTCTCGGGAGTACATGATTGTAACGAGGCGAGACGGATGTCGGAACGGACTCGGTGGCCGTGGGTCTGGAATACGTTCACGCAGTCGTCTGTATTCGGTAAATGACCAAATGCCATAGAGTGTGAGCCCAAAGACAAATCCTAAACCCGATAGAAGCGCCGCAAGGAACGCGAATCCGACTGGATCAGCCACACTGACCTGTATTGATGACTCCTCTGAGTTCAACAGAAGTACCACTATAGTCACGAGAGAAACGAAAAACACAGCTGGTGTAAACAACATGAGACGCTTACTAACTCGAGACAGTGTGTCTCGATTAAACCCGAACACCGTGTCATATCGAGTTGGCTCGCGCCCAGTTGTTTGACTGATCCCTACATTTTGGCCAGGATTACGCGCCCCAATCGCATGAAGTGCTGTCAAGAGCGCCAGAAGACTCCCAAAACCAATGAATCTGAATGGAGCAAATACCGTTTGTCGCTTGAGAAACGCTCCACTAGGGTTGTCGGGGGTAACGTAGGCTGTCGCTGTCTCATTCGGCTCATATGGCTCAATACTACGTTGAGCGTCACTCCGGACGGTGTATATCGGCCGCGTTGAGCCTGGGAACACCTGTTTGCTCGTATATTCACGCCCCTGATATTCGTAGGTGTGCTCAACTGAGATGCGGTAGTAGAAGCGACGCCCATCAGATCTGCTGATATCGGTGCCAACAACAGTTGTTTCGACAGCGACAGCATCGTCAACAGCGTCCGACTGCTGGACGTAGTCATATCCTCCATACCCAGCGATGCCGAGTCCGAGAATGAGCGCGAGAAGGATCAGCGGCGTAACCGTGACAGCCACCCCACGGAGAGTAAACTGCATTTCACCTGAATGTTTTTATTGGAACCAATAAGCCTGAACGGAGTGTTTCAACAGCAGCAACAGCAGTCAGCGTAATTCAAGATGGAGCCCCCGACCTCAAGGAGCGACCGAAGAGAGTGAGTAGGTCGGGAAGGGAACCGACATGATTCCGTCATTACCACGTTCTACACGTGGCTAACTCTCCTCCAAAAACAGTATTGTCATAAAGACTTAGCGTAACATCTGAATTACGGATGGAGGTACGTCGTACGGTCCCCGTCAAACTCGACGTGGCCGACAGCGACGCCGCCCTCCTCCACGAAACCATCTCCGAGTTCCTGTGGGCCGCCAACTACGTCGTTGACCACGCCTGGCAAGGTGAGTACAAGACGACGAGCAAAGCCCAACTCCAGCGTGAAACCTACGACGACGTGCGGGCCAAAACGAGGCTCCAAGCGAATCTCGTCCAGAACGCTCGCAATAAGGCCGCCGACGCCGTCCAGAGCGTTGTCGCACGCTGGAAACAGGGTGACTACGCGGGAAAGCCGCACTTCTCCGCCCCGACGCTCGTCTACGACAAGCGATGTGCGACGTTCAACGACGACCACGCGACGCTCTCGACCGTTGCGGGACGTATCACCGCCAGATATGTTCTCCCCGACGGGGATCGCGAGACGCCTCATTCAGAGTTTCTGTTCAACGACGACTACGACGTGACGGGCGCAGAACTACACTACCGCGACGACGAGTTCCACCTTCACGCCCGCACAAAGGCGGACGCGGAGTTCGAGACTGCCGATGACGGTAACGACGGGCACAACACAGTCCTCGGCGTTGACCTCGGCATCGAAAACGTCGCCGTCACCTCCACGGGCACGTTCTGGAACGGGGCAGAGCTGAACCACTGGCACCGCGAGTTTGAAAAGCGGCGCGGGTCGTTCCAACGATGTGGAACCCGGGCCGCCCACGAACCCATCCAGTCGGTTGGACGTACCGAGACGGGGCGCTATGACCACTTCTTACACACCGTCTCGAAAGAACTCGTCGCGGAAGCCGTCGAACACGACTGTGACGTGATCGCGTTCGAGAACCTGACTGGGATTCGTGACCGAATGCCGAACGCCAAGACATTCCACGTATGGGCCTCCCGCCGGCTGTGCGCGTATGTGGAGTACAAAGCCGAAATGGTCGGTATCTCGGTCGAACAGGTGAGTCCCGCGTACACGAGCCAGCGGTGTTCCAAGTGCGGGTTCACTCACGAGGATAACCGCCCCGCCTCGAACGAACCGGACGTGTTTGAGTGTCTCAAGTGCGGATACTCACCCCACGCCGACTACAACGCGGCAAAGAACATCGGCCTGAAGCATCTCCGCTCGGGGCAAACGTCGTCGGGCGGAGGCGCACCCGTAAACGTGCGCTTGAATCGTGGGAGATTGAACGTGAACGGGGATTACGAGCCTGCCAGCGATGGCCAGAACGGGAGTCCACGCGAAAGCCCTACCCTCAACGAAGCGAACGGCAGCGCCGTGAGCGAGTTGGGTAGGGTAGTTCACAGCCGGCTATACCACTCGACATATCTGTGTTTCCGGGCCAGTAACGGGTATGATGAAATTATGGATGAATCGCTTGAACAACCAGCGTGAGTGAGCGCAATGACATCAGTAACTGCCCAGCGGTTCAACGCTGTTCCATCTAAAAATCCGAAAGCGAATCCCCTCCACCAATGCTGCTCTCATTAGGACCCTCACTTGCCGTTGATCTCGTTGCCGTAGGCCTCCTGGCGTGGGTAACGTGGCAAACTGCGAAGGATCGGTCCCCCCCAAATGCGGTCCCCTTTGCGCTCATGAGCGGCAGTCTGTTACTATGGGCACTGCTCTCGCTGATCTCTGAATTTCCGAACGCATGGGGGGTCGGATCGAATTTGGCTGCTATCGCGCAGGTTGTCCCGGTCGTGTTTCTCCCCGCGATATGGCTGGTCTATGTCCTTGGGTATATCGGCCGAGAGACAGGCTTTACTTCCCTCCGAGGGGGCTTGTTTGTTCTCCTTGCGCTCCCGCTGATTGGGGCAGCAGCCACGTTCGAGGGTGACCCAACGCGGGAGGAGATCCGTCGCTCACTCGCGTCACTCGTCGGTACTGAACTGTTATTATTGTTCATAATTTACGCCTACGCGGCGTTTCTCTTCCTCAGGTACGGCTGGAACCACGGCCGTGTTTCAAGAACACAGGTTGCGATCCAGCTAGGAGCAATCTCAGCACCATACATTATCGGGGGCTGGCTTGACGGGAGTTTGATCATCGACGGAGTCACTGGCGGGTTGTTAGTTTCGGGGGTGTTACTTACCGTTGCGATTCAACGCTATCCGGTATTGACGGGGTTCCCGAAAGCAGATTATGTCGCGCGGTCACGCGTCGTCGAATCGCTCCAGGAGGCGGTTGTCGTTGTCGACTGGGAAGCAAATATCCTCGATGCCAACGTGACAGCTGAAGGCTTGTTTGGGTGGGCGACACGAGACGTGATCGGGACACCAGTCAGCGCGGCCGTAGACGGATTCGATGTGACAAATCTATCAGCTGGTACAACTGAGGTTGTCTCGCTCCAAACGACAAAGGGCCGACGTCAGTTTCAGTACACGGTCTCCGATGTCGAACGCGACACGAGTGACAGCGACGGGGAGCCCGTGGCGCGGACAATTGTCTTCCGGGACGTGACCGATCAGCGAACCCGTGAACAGCGGCTCTCAGTACTCAATCGCGTGCTTCGACACAACGCCCGGAACAAACTCGACGTGATCTTAGCGCATGCGGATCACGTAGAAGACGACACGCACCGGACAGCGATTCAAAATAGTGCCAGCGAGCTTGCCTCGGTCAGCCGGAAAGCACGAGAGGCTGAAGCAGTTATGACCGATAGCGTTAGCGCCCCGTCAACGGTCGATATTGCTGCGGTCGCCCACGAAGTCGCCGCAACGGCCCGTGATGATTACCCGGATAGCAGCATCTCAGTCACTGCTCCGGAGCGGCTACAATTGACCTCCTATCGAACTGTTGTGCGACGGCTTATGACAGAACTCGTCGAGAACGCTATTGTTCACTCAGACGACCCCGCACGAGTCGATATCGAGGTCGAAACGACAGCTGATGATATCCCACAGCTCCGCATCGCAGACAATGGTCCTGGGATCCCAGACCGAGAGCGAGACTTGTTGACCGAATCGAGCGAAACACAACTTGAGCACGGACTGGGTGTCGGACTCTGGTTCGTCAATTGGGCCGTAAGCCAACTGGGCGCTGAACTTGAGTTCCAGTCTACTGGTACCACAGGCACTACCGTAGTCGTTCGTTTTTATCGGAACAGAGAGTCGATGCCGCAAGACTCAGACGGCAGCCATAATCGGTGACAGGCGTATTGATGCTGGAGCCTTAGCCGACCGCGGCTTTATTTGAACTTTCAGAAGGTAGTATATTGTACTGGGTCCTAGTTTGTGTAGAATCCTTCAGAATCGCTCAGTAAAGGGTACTTACAGACCAGATTCGGACTATACCCCTCCTAATGCTGTCAAGAACGTCTTGCGAGATACAGAGGGTGAATTCAGTAGGATAACCCCACGTGGCTTAGCGTATCGGCAGTAATCTAACAATCAGCCTCACTACTGTGAATTCAAAAGTCGACCTTCCATTACCCAATGATGTACTCCGGAGCGAGGAAGATAATGGCGAGAAGACAGACAAATACGAGAATGGCTGTGAGACGCAATAGACCAGCCGCCCGTCGTCGAGTTTTTGGAAGAGATTCAGCAGTTCCGGACAGCGCAGCTCCGACGATAAAAAATAGCATCCACGGGACTCCTCCAGCCTCGCCGACACTCCAACCATACACGAATATACACAAGAAGGCGAGCGACGCGCCAAACTGGATGAGTGAATTGGGGCGACCTTGTGGCTCGTTAAACAGAACGTTGCTGATGTAGGGGACCATAGTTGATACGTACCTGCTAAAGATACAAAATAATGACTTAGTATGATCCCAGTGGAACGTGTTCTGTGCTACGCGATTCCACCGCAGGAACCGAGAGGTAAATACTGCGAGATTCGCGCGCTGTATCTCGCACGACGATCCGAATGTCTCCCTGAATTAGTAGAACTCCCGGTGTTCAATGCGCAGGCACATTTCTCCGGGTGATTCAGATCTGAATTCACAAAATAAATGTTGTGGCAAATCTTCTGTCTCCCTATTTTACCTCACTAAACATACGTTCAACGGCATTGCGATTCCCATGTGTAACGTGCTGGAGTCGAAGCCTGTGACGATGACAGGGCGCGTGTAACCACAGCGCGCCGTCGACCAGAAAGATTGCGTCGTCGATTTGACATCCTCCTCCGCGTAAACGCGGAGGAATCCCGAGCGGTGGGAGTTTCAGGTTCACAGTCCAATCAGTTGACTACCAGACCTTTCGGGCATAGGTAGTCCCACAGTGTCGGACTGGTGGACTGCTGGCCATGCCAACTGGCCGTTACCCCTATCCTCGGCCGTGTACTGCGTCCCAGTGTTGTTTTTGCCACGGGGACGCCAGCAGACATCATCGGAATTAGGGGTATCGTCTGAATCGCTTTGAGCAATCGACAGAGACACACCCTTCGAGGATGTGGCGTTCACCGACTGCCTTTTTAGATACTGCCTCGTTACGCGGGCGGACAGGCCGCCTCTGGAGGACGGTTCGGAATCCGCTCCGTTCCGACCGATTCCTACCTTCGCATAGAGCGGCCTGTCAATTAAATCTCCGTATATGAAACTCGGTACAGACGTTCGGCCAGTGGATTGCTTCCCGCCATGTCGGCTTCATCACCCGCCTAAAGGCGGGCGTATTCGCCTTCTAGTCTCTATAATCTGTGCGTTGCTGAGCTTCGTCCGGAGACGGTCGGTCCACAACCGCTTTGATACTGAAGCCACCCAACACAGTACGGTGATTCAACTCGATCCGCTGGGGCTGTTCAGGGTCGGTATTCCAGCGGTGAGTGGCGGTGTCGCCGGGGCAGTGGGGGTGACGGCGCACCGACGACTCCGGCAGGGGGATGCCCGCACCGGGCTCGCTAGGCCGTTCGTCGTCCTCGCCGGGGTGGTGTCGCTCCTCGGGGTCGGATACGCCGGGCTACACGCAGTGACGCCACTCGAGAACCTGCCACTGGGGTCCGCAGTCCTACTTCTGGCGGTTCCATGGATGACGTTTGCAGCACGATACATCGGGATCGGGCGGTACATCACACCTAGACGAGTACTCGCGGTGACGCTGGCCGTGGCTATCCTCGTCGGTGTGAACCTTTTGGGACGACTGATACAGGAGGGGTGGATCACGACCTCGCTGGTGGGTACTGAGGCGCTCCAGACGCTCGAAACGGCACAGTCGGTGGCCACACTGGTACTCCTGACCCTCGTGTTCGCACTGATCGGGGGAGTTGTCGTCGCGACGTATCGACACGACCGACTGTCGACGGTACAGAGTCTCCTCGTCGTAATACCGATCGCCGGATTCATCTTTACCGTTCAGACGACCCGTCCTACGACGCCGCTGTTGAACGACGTGCTGATCGGGAGTACGTTTCTCGTGGTCGCCGCCAGCCTCACGCTGGGGATCTTTCGCTATGATGTCATGACGCGCGTCCCCGCGACCCGGAGACTGGGTGAGCGGGCGGCACTGACAGAGACCGACGAGGCGATTTTCGTCCTTGACGACCGGGCACGGGTGGTCCGAGTCAACGAACCGGCCGAACAAATGTTCGGCGGCGCACAGACGCTGGCCGATGTCACGGATCACTCGGTGACATCCCTGACCGAACTCAATACTATCACCTGCCGGACGACGACGGGCCACAGACAGTTCGAACCGAGCGTCTCGCCGCTTGTCGACGAGTACGGGGAGACGTTCGGTTACACCGTCATGTTGATCGACGTGACGAACCGCGAAATCAGGCGACAGCGGCTGGCGGTACTCAACCGCATCCTCCGTCACAACGTCAGGAACGAACTGGACGTGATACGGGCGCACGCGGAGGAGGCCGACCTCGCCCCGGCCGTCGACGGCGCGGACAGACTGAGCGCACTGAGCGCGGAGGCACGGCGGGTCCAAGATCTCATGGAGCGGTCCGCGGCCGATCGAACCGAAGTCAGCTTACGTCCGCTTCTCGAAGATGTTGTCGCCGACGCAACGGCTGGTGTAAACGCCGACGTGACCCTCACTGCCCCCGACGTGACGGTAAACATCGACCCGGAACGGTGCCGATACGTGATCGATCACCTCGTCGAGAACGCAGTCGAACACAACGACGGGGAGTCCCCACGCGTCGTGGTTCGTGTAGAACGGACCGGGGCGGACGTCCGTCTTGTCGTCGCGGACGATGGTCCAGGGATACCAGAGTCAGAGCGGGCAGTGATCGAGGGGGGCGTCGAGACCCCCTTCGAACACGCCAGTAGCTTGGGCCTCTGGGGGACCAACTGGGCCGTCCAGAGCATGGGCGGGTCACTCTCCTTCGATGAGAGTGATCTCGGCGGGACAGCCGTTGAGGTTGTCCTCAGAGACGTGGCAGTCTCCGACGTGTGACAATGAAAAGAGAGCATTCGGGTGAGGTGTATCAAGCGTCGTAGCAGCCTGGGCCACCTGGACCACGGTGCCCGTCTCTCTTATCGAGATACCTATACGAGGCCGACAAACGTTCCGTTCTTGGCACATAGCCCACACTCTGCGCTTACAGAGTGGGGCTGCTATCCCTAGCAACTCAAATTGACAACGACTGGATCACGATATATCATCTGCTGAATGGTTTTTAACAGAGCCAGCATTTTTAGTTACTAGGTGTCTGAAAGACGACTTGATGTATTCAGCCCTCCGACAGAACACTCGGACATTCGGACGACGCATACAGCGGGTATCGCTACTTCGTCTGTCATACCGCTCTCGGTGGTGTGAGAAGATGCGTCTACAGTCAGCTGAACCCCGCAGCAACGTCCGACATTCTCCTCATTGTACGCGGCCTCGTGGTGATTGACAGTATGAACGACGATTCAGGTGTGAATGTTAAGGGTCCCGATAGCCTCAAGGGTGCTTTATTGTACATCCTCATTGGGATTGCTATCGCCAGCTACGGAGGATACGATTACGTTCAACAGACGGAGGCAGTCCGAGAATCAGTCGAGGTTGATGCGACTATCACCGAACTCGATATCGAGGCTGATAGCGGAACGTCATCAAATCCGGGCGCCGATTTCGATCCGGTGGTTGAGTTTGAGTACACGTATAACGGAAATGAATATACTGGGACAAAAATATACCCCGCAGATCTTGAACAGAACTACGAGACGCAATCGGGCGCCGAATCAGCCATTGAGGAGTACGAACAGGGGGCACAGACAACCGCATATGTTTCTCCCGACGAGCCGGGAGATGCGTTTTTGAAAAATCAAACGTCGAACGCACCGATCATTGCGATTGTACTCGGTGGACTATTCACCCTCTTCGCCGCGGTTTCCGCCGTAAGGAAATTCTAGCACGCTGGAACTGCGCTGAGGGTAATCCGTGGGGGTGGAGCAGAATATATTCGTTGTTGATCAGGAATAGTAAGCGTTAAACCTAGGAACATTCTCTGTTTCTGAGCCAGAGAGTACAGGTAACACCTATACAATTGCCGGATGCTGGCTGAACTATGGACAGAAGCTCGAAGAGCCAGTTGTTGGTCTCCGGGGGAAGTCTTCTACTAGTATTCCAACTAATCGTGTTTCAAGGGGCGTTCAACATCGTCGAAAGCTCTGGAGTTTCAGGTAGGCTGAGGGGTGTTCTCAGTGGTGGATTATTACTCATCGCCACGATCTGTGTCGGTAGCGGAGCATATCTTCGGTATTAGCGTACGCTAGTTACACAGGGTCTACACTGAGCGCTTGAGCGTCGACCGATTTTTGTGAAATGATACCATACACACAGTTGCTGATGCCCTCCGCAGATTACGGGGACGAACCTCCTTTGAGGGCCGGAGGGACAGGGGGCATCAGCCTTTTGTACGCTGGTAGTACGCCTTTGGTGGAAAACATTTTGCCGTATGTATTTCAGCTACGACCGCTAATTGTCGGCATGTGTATGCCCTCCATCTTCAACCAACTGGACGATCACCCGGTCTCACTTGTGGCCGGATTTGTGACCGTCGCCGGAGTGTATGTACTCACTCCGGCAGTGTGGTACACGGCGTTGATCGCGGGAATGATCGTGTCTGGCGTTCTTGAATTTGCGATCAAGGAGGTACCGCCTGACACCGACGAGTACGACCCGGAACAGTACCCGCTGTGGGCAGCCGCGGATTCGGGTGATGTTCCAACCGACGGCCGCAACACCGACTCTACGGATGATGCGTTGTCAACACTCCAAGAACGATATGCCAGCGGTGAGCTCAACGATGCGGAATTTGAAGACAAAGTTGAACGACTACTTGAGTCCGACAGAGATGACGCGCAATCGCATCTGGAAGAAGATTCTGTCACGGAAAAGTTGGAAAAGTAACTGTAGACGGCTCCCGTAACTTAGTTCTACAGAGAAAACAAGGCGAGTGCCTCGGGGCTTGACCCCGAGGCGGTTCACACTTCCTCCCTGCGTTGGTTGATGAACACGCGCCCGACGGATGTGCTTCCGAACCTGAAACACGTCTCGGAGCATTATCACCGAGCGCACGTCTTCTGAAACGATGCCCTCCAAACGGACGTTCGCGAGGCGCTTAGGTGCGCTCGTGGCAACCGGGCTCGGTGTTAATAGGCCCATTGGAGCACTGACTTCAGAACCCCCGCCCGCTGGAACGCTCGCAGTCAACGGATCCGGTGAAACGGGAGCGGCGACAGGTAGCTCGGCCAAACACAGCCCTGCGCGGCAACTCCACTCAGCGGTTGCTAACGGGACGTACAAGCCGGCCGCAGTTACATCACGGGGAGTTGACACCGTGGTTACTGCGCGGTTTAACCCGAGCCTGGTAACGATGACGGGGGTCCCACAGGGGGTTGCGGCCCCGATCCGTGACCTCCTCTCTCGGTACGACAGTGTATCGCTTGACCGACTCCAACAGGTGGCTGGCGGAACCGCACTCACGACAGACGGCCCTGAGGGCTGTGGTGTCATCGTCGGTGACATCGACGCACGGACACTCCGTCGAGAACTCACTCGAGACGCCGATCTCATCCGAGAGCCAGCCACCAAGGCCGGCTTTACCCGGTTCAAGTCGAAACGCACCACCACGACGCTTGGTGTCCGCGCGGACGAAGTTGTCATCGGGCACGCTTCATCGATTAGCAGTGCGGTGGCCCACCGCGACGCTGGTATCAGCGGTCACGACACGGAGCACTCACGGACAGACACAGACTACGGATCGCTCCCGTCACGGCTCCACGGAGACGCGACGGTCTGTGTCGACTTGGGGACAGAGACGCGGGAGTATCTGCGACGCACCCTCTCGGACGCACCGAAAGCGCTCCGGACGGCGGTTGATGCGGCAGCCGCAGTTGGCGTCGCTTGTAGTGTGACCCCAGACGGCTCAGGGCCTTCGAAGTCTCTGTCAGCCACGCCCCCGACAAGCCAGCATGACACTGCCGATACTCCGATGACGACGTTTCGGTACGGCGCAGTAGCCGATCCGAAACGGCTCGACAGAGAGACGGCAGAGGCGATTGCGCGCGCCGCACGCGAGGGAGAATCCTCGTTTAGTGACGCAACCGTCTCTAGACACGGGCGTACAGTAATACTAGAAACTGCCGCCGACGGCGATATATTTGCGCCACATGCCGAACTGGCGGGGGTGACCGTCGGCGACGTCGAGTCGCTGTCAGACTCATGAGTTCCAACATTGCGTCCACTCTCGACACACGGCATCGGTTGCCGTATGACCCCAACGCAGCTACAGCGGTACTCTATTACCGCACAATCAGTTCGACGATGCAAGACCGACAAAACCTCCAAATACGACCGCGAGACCGAGCGAGGACAGGGCAATGAGTTCTGAGAAGGGCCCCACAGAATCTCCAGATGAATCGACGCCGGATACGGACACACGAACCGAGCGCCACTCGCCGACAACTTCCGACCGTGTTCCGCCACGCTCCGAGTCGGGATCGGTTGTCGACCGGCTGACCACTCGACACGCCGTTGGTGTCGCAGTGATACTGGCGCTTGCTGCGGGGCTGTTCGTCGCTCCCAGCGTGTACGGCGCCGTAACCGGTCCCGACGGCACCGTCGCTGTGATCGAGATCGACGGAGCGATAGACTCGTCGACAGCACAGCACGTCGAAGACAACCTCCGAGACGCCCGCATGAACGACTCCATCCAGGCGGTCGTCTTGGAAGTTGACAGCGGTGGCGGCCTGCCTGCACAGAGCGAACGGATGTACGCTGCGGTCGACCGTACTGCCTCGGTGATGCCGGTATACGCCGCAGTAGATACGCTCGGAGCGTCCGGCGCGTATCTCGCGATTGCGCCTGCCGATCGCATCTACGTAGCTCCGTCCGCGCAGGCGGTCGGTAGCGTCGGTGTTGCGGGGGCCGCGCCGGCTCCAAACGGGCCAAGTGCGGGTACGACCGGCCCTGACAAACGAGGTAGCGATCCGGACACACAACGCGAGCGGCGACAAACGCTCGCCAACCTCTTCATCGAGAACGTGATCGAACAGCGCGGCGAAGAGATCGAGCTTGACCGAGAAGCGATCGCGCACGCCGATGCTTATCTCGGAACCGAAGCCGTTGCCAACGGATTCGCGGACCGATTTGGCTTTGTCGATGGAGCAGTCGCTGATGCCGCAACTGAAGCCGGTATTGACGACTACGCGGTCGACACGCGTCGTACCGAGAATCGCGTTCCGGGGGGTATTCCGCTCTTACAACAGGACGACAGTACTGTCGTCGTTGTCGACGACTCTGAAAGCGATCTCAACGACGATCTTATCCTCGCGGTGGCACCGCAAACATGGGACGAGACTGTCGGCGAGGAAATAGTCATGACAAGCTACACTGGACGACTGCCCACGGACCAACTCAGTAGTGAGACGAACGCCGACGACGCCCGCACGCAACACGACGATACCGGCGCGACGAACGGAGGTGAGCCCGCATGAGCGTTAATCTCCGAACGGCAATCGGCGCATTCGCGCTCATATTCCTGGCTGTTGTCGGCGTCGCCGCAGCCGGGGGCGTCCTCTTAGATACGGCCCCACCGGATACGGAGCCTGTTACAGACGACCACTGGCGGCTCGACTCCGTCGAACCGGAAACCGTCAGCGAGGGCGGTGACATCGAAATGGAGAGCGGCGAGCCGTCGAACACGGTCGTCGTCCACCTCGGAAGCAGTACGACTGGCGCCGGTGGCGGGCTGCCCGTGCTTCCGATTGAGGACGGTAATGCCCCCACGGAGGCAGATATTGGGACGCTCGGTGGCG
This sequence comes from Halorubrum sp. C191, assembly GCF_002727095.1. Classification (NCBI taxonomy): domain Archaea; kingdom Methanobacteriati; phylum Methanobacteriota; class Halobacteria; order Halobacteriales; family Haloferacaceae; genus Halorubrum; species Halorubrum sp. C191. The sequence goes on from NZ_NHNZ01000165.1 coordinate 16,115, forward strand.
CCCGGCGTGGCGTCACACCGCTTACCTCGACACTCATCGAGAACGGCCACGAGGTTCGGTTCTACGGCGGAATCAGAAGCGGTGAGCGGCTCCAGTCGCTGCTCGCTGATGCGGACGCGTTCGTGACGACCGCCCCCGGCGCACTCTCGGGACCAGATGCTGATGCCGTCAACTCGTTCGTTGAGGCGGGCGGCCGAACCCTCGTCGCGAGTGACCCAGGCAACGCCGGGGCATTGACCGACTTCGGATCCCCGTTCGGCGTCTACGGCGACGCCGGCTACGTGTACGACATGGAGCACAACGACGCGGGCTACCTCAGCGTCCTCGTACAGCCGCCCGAGTCGACGCCGCTTACTGAGGGGGTTGAGCAGGTCGTCCTTCGTGGCGCGGCGTCCGTTGGCTCTGCTGACGATTCAGCAACGCTCACCACGGCGGAGACATCGCGTCTTTCGACCACTCGGGAGTCTGGCTCATACACGGTCGCAGTACGGAGCGAGTCTCTCGCAGTAGTTGGAGACTCGAGTTTCTTCGCGCCCGAAAACGCCCGTCGCGCCGATAACGGCGTCTTCATCGGGAACCTCGCTGACTTCCTCGTGAGCGGTGACGCGCCTGACGTGTCGTTCGGACCGCCGACCGGACCGGGCGGCGGGACTCCACCGGGTGGGGGTATGCCGCCCGGTGGCCCGACGCCGCCCGAGCCGCCTGAGCCGCCAGAGAACGCGACGGCTTAGCATCGGTTCATCAGCCGCTGCGTGGATTTTTGCTCTAATATTCCATAGGGCTAACTGCCGGTGCTATTCGTGTGTTCAGGGGAAACCAACGGGTTAGTCACAGTTCTGGAGACGATACAGAGTCAGCCATCTGCCCCCTAAAACGAGACTAACTCTCAACTCTCAGTAGCTCTTCGCCGCGCACACCAGCCGATCAAAAATAGCCTTCAACGACACTAACCACTCCGTTTCCAGTTTCGATCTTGGCACACTCATTCGGGTCGCTGCCGAGAAGACAGTCTGCGCGGTCACCCACACCGTTATCCAGTCGGACATCTACTCGGTAGACTGCGCGTTCGAGACGTGTCTGGATGCTGACGGTGTCTTGTGGACCGACAGAGACGGTCCGAGTGAACGCGGTTTCGCCGTTGTCGTCGGTGATTGTGACGTGAACATTGTGGGTACTATCGTCGTAACTCCTCAGTACCAGACTCTCACCACTAACCCGACGTGTATCTGGGTTTCCTGAGTGGTCGGTTGTGCGATGCGCAGCGCGGTAAGCCTCTTTTGCGGGCATGTACAGACGGTGGAAATCCAGTCCGTAATAAGTTGAGTCACCGTTACCGGACGTGAAACACCAATTTCGCGACTTTGCTGACCTATGCCGGCTCTGTCACTGGCCCAGAAACACCGGACCCATGTATATGTCATCTCGACACTCTGGGGCACACATGCGACTTGAGATAGAATCGCTCGGCAAGCAGTACTCAGAGGGTCTTTGGGGGGTTCGAGACATTACCCTTCGACTCGGTGCTGGTGTACACGGCCTCGTCGGTCCGAACGGTGCTGGGAAGTCTACTCTCATGCGCATGCTCACAACGGTGACGCCCCCGACAGAAGGAGCGATCTACTGGGACGGAACTCGGGTGAGCGAATCGCCCGGTGTCGTCCGAAGCCTACTCGGATATCTGCCACAGGATTTCGACACTTATCCGACGTTAACGCTTGAGGAGTATCTCGAGTACGTGGCGGCGCTACGGGGGCTTGATTCCGAAACGGCGAGCGCGCGGATCGAAGCGTTGCTCGACCTCGTGAACCTCACCGACGTGCGTGATCGGCGCCTCGACACGTTCTCTGGTGGTATGCGGCAGCGGGCAGGGATTGCACAAGCGTTGCTTAACGACCCCGAGCTGTTGGTCGTCGACGAACCAACCGTCGGCCTCGATCCGGAGGAGCGCGTTCGCATGCGTAATGCGCTGGCTGACACCGCTGATGATCGCGTCGTGATTTTTTCGACACACGTCGTCGCGGACATTGAGGCGACAGCTGACACGGTTACCGTGTTAGAAGACGGGCAGTTACTCACCCACGCACCAACCGAGTCGCTGATCAAGTCCGTTGACGGCGATGTCTACGAATGCCGGGTCTCCCAGTCGACGCTAGAGCAACTCGGACAAGAGTTCCCCATCTGTAACACCGTCCAACGGGCAGACGGCGTCGATGTTCGGCTCGTCGCGGAGGATCCGCCGACCACCGACGCCGAGCAGGTCACCGCATCGCTCGAAGACGCATATCTCCAAACGGTTACGCATGCGAACTGACGTCCGCCGAGCCTATCATATTGCTCGGACTGACATTATCGCTCGTGTTCGGTCGCGAAAGCTACTCATCTTTTTTGCCGTTGTCATCTATGTCGGATACCTGATCAACTCGGGCTCGTTTGGCGTCTTCTATACGGTTTCCAACGGGCCGAACGTCAACGGCGCGCTGACCTCTCACCTCGTCGGGCTCAACGCTGGGATGGCCGGATCAGCGGTCATGCTTCTGGCCGGATTCTACGTGCTTCGCGGGTCGCTTGAACGCGATGACCGCCACGGGCACCTCCCGGTGGTAACCAGTTCACAGACCAGTGAACTACCCTACCCTACT
>NZ_NHNZ01000015.1:0-10133 GCF_002727095.1 Halorubrum sp. C191
GAACTTTTAGCTATCAGTATGAACTGGTCCGTGAGACGGGTGGGATTCACCAGAGCGACTTTTGGAAAGAGCTGGGTGTCTCTTCGCGAAAAGGAAGCCGACTAGTCGAAGCGCTTGAGAGTGCCGAGCTGATTCAGCGTGAAGAAGCGGTGTACGAAGGTCAACGAACCTACTATCTCGAACCAACAGCATCTGATCGTGACTTTTCACTGCTGATGGCAGGTGACATGCTCTCGCCATTCGTCGGTGAGGAAGATGTCAATCCGCAGGCAGACGCCTTCTCCCAATGGCTGATGAACATCACGTACGAGGAATAGTAACTCTGCTCTTGAGGGCTTCTGAGGGCTCTTAGTCACCCAATCTCATACGTTTGTATTGGCATCTCTCGCATAGGGAGTTCGCTGATTATACCGATAATCTGCATAAGAGCGAGATCGCTCACTCTCATGGAGAACTGCTGAGAAGGCCCACTGCCAATGGAGTCTATTATTTCACTTGAAGCAGTGGTGTGTGGGTTCAATACTGCCCCTCCACTGTTTCCGGAGCTTTCGTTGACGAGCAATCGTGGGAACTCGCACACCACCATGTCCGGAGCTATTTACTAGAGAACAAGGGACTACTGTTGTGTTGAAATCCGACTTTCCAGACATTCTCGTGTGAAACAGCCGGTCGACGAGGGCTGCGAACTGATCGGCCCGCGCAGTCCCAGAGGGATCTTTGAGCCGATGTGTTATTCAGGTTGTACACTTAAAAACAGGCATGATCGGTACAGGAACCCTTATTATCGCAATTACGTTCACCGTTGTGATGATGCTGACTTTAGCTATGCTGCTACGATTGCTGAAGAATTCTCGTGGGCTGTGAGTCCCCTGTACTGACCGGTTTAGAGTGTAAAACTCTCAACTGCTGAGGGTTTCATCAACGGCTTGGAGACCGATTCCGAGTTCTTCAAACCGGCGTCAGATTATCCAGTAGTATGGACAAAGATGACTCTCACAGCGACGTCGTTCCTGGGAGTGATAAGGAACCTGACACGCCGGATGTTCGTGGCTACGACTTTCGTGGAGAATTTGATTTTGACGAGATGCTCGACGCCTATGGGACAACGGGGTTCCAGGCGACGCAGCTCGCAGAGGCAATCGACATCGCCGAACGTATGCAGGAGGCGGACGCCACTGTCTACCTCACGTTCACGTCAAACATCATCTCGTCGGGGCTGCGCGAGACCGTCGCATATCTCGTTCGAGAGGGGTATGTGGACGTAGTTATTACGACGTCTGGATCGCTGACCGAGGACGTGATCAAGACGGCAAAGCCATTCAAGATGGGAAAATGGGACGCAGACGAGGCATCGCTCCGTGAGCGTGGGATCAATCGGCTCGGGAATCTCTTCGTTCCTTCTGACCGGTATGTGTGGTTGGAGGAGTATCTGTATGATTTCTTTGAGGACTTTTTCGCAGAGGAGAAAGTGAGAACACCGACGTCGTTCGCACGCGAGTTAGGTGAAACTCTTGAGGATGAGGATTCGGTTCTGAAGCAGGCCGCGGACAACGACGTACCGGTGTACTGTCCAGCGTTGACGGACTCCGAGGTCGGGAACTTCCTCTACTATTATCGTCAAGGGTACGATTCAGAAGTGGGTATTGAGATTTTGGATGACTATGACTCGCTAATTGAAGATGGGCTGCTGGCGGACTCGACGGGGCTCATCGCGGTGGGGGGTGGAGTACCGAAACACCATGCAATCATGACGAACCTCTTTCGAGGAGGAGCGGATTACGTAGTGTATATTTCAACGGGGATGGAGGGTGATGGGTCATTATCGGGTGCACCGCCAAACGAGGCGGTTTCTTGGGGGAAGATCAAAGAAAACCAGACGAACTACACACAAGTGGAAGCAGAGGCCACACTTGTCTTCCCACTGCTTGTGGCGAAAGCGTTCAAACAATAACCTCTCACACGCCCGTTGCGGGTCTGCTATGATATCGAGTGGCGGGGATTAGCGCAATAATCACGAGCAACATCTACCCAGCACTCACGGAAGACAAAATAGAACATCCGCTCTTCAGTAGGGAGACCATTAGATCCATCTTCCAGTCGTATTTGAAATGACGATGATTTGCTACTTAAATAACAGCCGAAAGTTTAGGTGAGATGAACAACTCATTTAGGCAAAGTGTGGGCGTTGTAAGCGCGATCGCTTCGAATCCGGTTGTCTCTGGCATCTTAGTCACAGCGGTGAGCGGCATAATCATCAAACTCTACCAGAGGCGACAAAGCCGGAGACAGCGAGCACGCGAGTGGTACGAGACCTCACTTGGAATGCTCGGTCGATTACAGCAGGCTGCTCACCGGGCCACAGAGTATCAGAACGAACCCGATTACGACTCACTCCGTGAAAGATTAGAACCGCTCGCCGAAGAGATGATCGAGCACGCCAACTCCGCCCCATCCAAGGTGAGCGAACCGGCCCGGATTGATATGGCCACTCTCTCTGCCTTCGCAACAGGACTCGTGATTATCAGCGAACAGTCAGAGAGGATGGATGTGTTTGAGCTGTATGAAACCGTTCAGGGACGAGCCCGTGAGAGGTATGAAGGCGAGTATGATATGGACGATGTGAATGAGATTTTCGGCCCGTTCGGAATTGATGAGTTTGTTAGGAAAACGCACAAAGATGTCGAGATGGACCAGGAGAAAGCGGACGAATTCATGTCGACCTTCTCGCAGGAGTCTATCGAAGCCGGACGTCCAACAACCGTTGAGGAGGCCCTGAACATGCCGATCGGAGATGTTGATGAGATAGTGAGCGACGAGGAGTATCTGGAGTCGATGCTTGAGGACACGCTTGAGGCCTACGTTCGCACGACCCTGCTCAATGTCACCGAGGACGTCCACGGAACGATGGAAGCGAAAAAAGAAGCGGTTTGATCCGCAATGATTTGTGCCGTTACATCCCAATCCAAGAACAAAGACAAGTGAAAGGTTGTGATGAAGCCGTCAGGCGCCTCTGCGGAAGGTAAATAAGTTCCTTGACGAGATGTAATTAAACTGTGACAGTCCGAGAGCAGTGACTTCGCGGGCTGATTTTCAGGGCCAGAGCAACACGGAACAATCAACTGTCGCCCTTCTGACTCCACGAATATGCCAGACGATAGAACTGAGGGCGTAGTCGTCCATCTTGTGGATAAGCACGGCGGGGGAGAGATCGAGCGCAAATACGACGGTTGGGAGATTGTGGACGAGGGATGGGTCCGGTGCATCGGACCGTCACATGGCGGCGAACTTGACAGCGGTCACGTCCCAGTGGCGTACTACCCACCCGAGCGTGTGGTCTCCGTCGACGTTTACGAGAGGCCCTCGCGAAAGTCGATCTGACGCGCCGGCAGCGAAGCGCTCCCGTCCAGCTCAGGAATCGATTAGACCGGGAGAGCAAAGCAAACGTTCTCTACCTCTGGCGCAAGTGAGATGACCCGAGCCTTCCGCTGCAATTCTCGACGACGATCTTCAATACGTTCCTCAAGCTTGTTGAGCCGTTCCTGCTGTCCTCGGATTGCGATGTCCATATTCGACCCGGCCTCTGCTTTCCGCTCATAACTCTCGATGAACTCCTCGATCCGCTGTCGTTCAGCTTCCGCATACTCTTCGAGGTCATCCAGTTCTTGCTGGGTCTCCTCTCGGCGGCGCTCGTGTAGTTCTTCCCGCAAGGACGTGACCTGCTGGCTGATGTACCGGTCAGCGGCTTCTCGCAGCTGATCCTGACTCTGTATCAGCGATCGCACCCGGTCAGCGTCGGGCGATCCTTTGATACTGTCACCCTGAACAACACGCTGGCCCATCCGCTGCCGGGGGTCATGATGGCGGTCATCGACATACACCGGGATCATATCTTCCCGGATGACCTCGCCTGTCCCGTCCTCGAACGTCACGCGGTAGTTGTATGTAATCCCCGACTCATCGACGAACGGGAGAAGCTTCATCCCAACATCACCGTGCTCACTATCCAGGATTTGCTGCATAAGCCGCTGTACTAGGTCATCGTCGGGCGAGACGTAGTCGATACCATCATGGTCCATCGCGAAATCTCGGCTGAACGTGAACGGACCATACTCTTCGTCCGGCCCCTGCCGAAGTGAGCGAGGTAGCTGGGCCCTGTAGAGATTGTTCCCGGCTTTCTCGACGTCGCCACCAAGCGCCTCGACACCGCGTTCAACGAACTCGTGGATGTCGGCCTCCGTCCCGTAGACATCCTCGGACTCGTCCATTACCTCCTGAATCTTCTCTCGGCTCTCTTGGTCGAACGTACTCGTATCGATAAGGCTGCGTTCGTACCACTCCTGGAGCGTGCGTTGGCGCTCGTCGATGAGCTCCTCGAGTTCTTCCTTTGTTGCGCTCGCAGGCTCCTCGTTCTGGATGGATTCCATGATGAGCGAGTCGACGTTAATGTCGTCGAGCATCCCGAGGACGTCGGCCGTGTTGCCGAGTTTGCCGCGGATGTTCTCGACTTTGTTCTGGAGCATGTCGAAGATCTCGCCCTCGCGAGTATCCTCGAACGTGAAGTTCCAGACCTTGACTTCCTTGTCTTGGCCATAGCGGTGGAGCCGGCCGATGCGTTGCTCGAGGCGGTTCGGGTTCCACGGCAGCTCGTAGTTCACCATGATGTGGCAGCTATGTTGGAGGTCGATGCCCTCGCTGGCCGCGTCAGTCGCAAACAGCAGGCGGGACTGGCCGTGGTTGAACTCCTCCTCGATTCGGGCGCGTTCCTCTTTATCAACGCTACCATCGATAACGAGGATCTCGTCGGCCCACGGCTCATCTTTTACTAGCTCAAGCAGATAGTCGAGCGTGTCAGTATACTCTGTGAACAGCAGGAGTTTCTCGTCAGGTTGCTCCTCGAGCAACTGTTGAATGTAGCGGCGCACCTTCTGGGCCTTCGAGTCGACGGAGATGCCCTCGGCCAGCGAGACGAGATCGCGCAGGGTTTCGATCTCTTCCTCAAGCTGCGCATCGCTTTCGGTGATGGTCAGCGCGGAGAGTTCCTCCTCGGCTCGTTGTTTGTCCTCCTCGTCGAGATCTTCGCCGTCGAGATACGCAGAGGCCTCTTCCGAGAGACTAGTGGAGCTTGACTGTTCATCGACGAGATCGCCTAAGCGACGGCTCAGTGTCGCTTTGATGGCGCCGATACTGCTGACAAGGCGTTTCTGCATCAGCGCCATCGCGAACCCGACCGCTGGCTCATTCAGCTTCTCGGAGCGATTGTAGATGTTCTGGACGTAGTCAGTAACGGCCCGGTAGAACTGCCGCTCATCGTGGGTCATCTCTACGGGAACCGTGTTGACCTCACGGTCGGGGAAAATGCGTTCGCCGTCATCGTCGTACAGCGTCTGCTTCCCGCGACGAATCATCACCCGATCGACGGTATCGTTTGAAAGGTCTTGGTCCTCGGCGACGAGGAAGGGGTCGATATACTCCACGAGCGAGCGGAAGGCTTCTCCCTTCCCATCGTGTGGCGTCGCGCTGAGCAGCAGCAGGGAGTCGGAGTTGTCGGCGACCCGTTCGACCATCTTCGACGTCTTGCTGGGCGATTCGCCCCGCTTGGCGGCCTTGTGTGCCTCGTCGACTATCACGGCGTCCCAGAACGCTTCCTCGAGGGCTGGTTGAAACTCGTCCTGTCGGAGGAAGGCCTGACTCGTGACCATCTGTTGATTGTCTTGGTCCCAGATGTTGGCCTCCTCGCCGAGTCGGCGGCGTTCGCCCTCGACCCACTGGCGGTCGGCCGGCGTGAGGTCGATGTCGAAGAAGCGGTCCATGTCCCGAATCCACTTCTTCTGGAGGTGGGCAGGGACGACGAACAGGACGCGGTCGGCACGATTTCGGGCGGTGAGTTCCTTGAGGATGAGCCCCGCTTCGATGGTCTTCCCGAGGCCGACGTCGTCAGCGATTAGCGCGCGTTGGCGGAGCTTCTGCATCACCCAGTTGACCGCGGCGAGCTGGTACGGTTCGAGGCGAACGAGCGAGTTCGAGATGCTCAGCAACTGGCCTTGTTCGTGGGCGATCTGAAGCTGGAGGGCTTGCGAACGCAGGTCGAACCACTCGGCCGAGACCGCCTCGTGGTCGGGATGGAGCTGTTCGGCTACCGCTGGAGTCAGCTTCCCAAGCTGATCACTTTTTTCCCCAATCTCGACGTCGTCGATACAGACGGTCTTCACGCCAGTATTCTCGACGTACGCCCGGAGGTAATCGAGGTCACCTACTGAATATGTCCTGATGACCTCAGCAGTGGTTCCATTGAGGAATATCGCGTCGCCGGGCTTGAAGTCATTCATGGGTAGTCACTCCTGCGTAATCGTGACGAAATTCAGTACGAACTCCTGGGGGAGGACACCACCGTGGTAGAAGCGGGCGTCCGGCAGTCCCTGATTGCGGAAGCGCTGGATTGGGTCCGCGAGGACGCTAATCTTCGTATCGTCGTCGAGGTAGCCGAGGTGAGCGTTCTCGTCGAGGAGGACGCCGGGCGTATCCCCGTCGAGATCAGCGCCGGCGACCCACCGGCGGGTCACTTTTTCGGCTTCATCTGGTGGGTGGATGTCGTCGATGTCGACGTTCTGTGGGAGGGAGACGAAGCCGTGATCAGCGAGGATGTACGCTCGGTCCCACTCACCCTGATCGATTTTCTCGCAGATGATGTCCGATATTTTCTCGATACGATCGCTGAACACGGCCTCGAAGTCGGTCAGTTCCTCCTCGCCCGCCTTATCGAGGTCGTTCCAGTAGTAGGCGACACGGGTGCTACTCCACCCCGATGCGTCGTCCTCGCTCTGCATGATGTAACTCCAACCGTCGTCCTTCAGCATCTTCTCGCGCTGGTAGTTACTAATCGTCCGCCCGTTGCGTTCAGGGACGAGTTCCCCATCGTCGAGTTCGATGTTGAAGCTGAACTTGCTGCCCGGTGTGAGCGCTGCCTTCCCGAATTCGGTGTCCGAGGGGAGCGTCCCGACCCAGGCGGTCTCGTCGACTTCGAGGCTGGGAAGGTCGCGGCGGACCGATTCGGCCAGCTCGTGTGCGAGGTCGAAGCGAAGCGCGTCGACGATGAATAACGCGACGCTCTGGCCACTCTGGAGGTGTTCTTGCTCCTGGTCGAAGAACTGGTGAGCATAGTTTTCACCGACAAACGGCGAGCCATCCTCGATTTGGTCAACAACGAGATCACCGAGGTCGCTGAGGTAGTCGAGATACCGCGACTCAGTCAGCGACGTGCGTAAGTCGTCGAGCGTCGCCGTCGCAGGGTGCTCTTCGGGGAGGTCATTCTCGGGCTCGCCCGAGATGATGAGATTGTACACGGCGTTGTCGATCTGCCAGGTCCCCTCATCGACGTCGCCGTAGAGGTCGACGACGTCGGTCGTGTCGCCGCGTTCCTCCCACGTCTCGAGTTCGTGTGCCAGTTTGGCGACTTCGACGGCCTGTTCCCAGACGCGCGTCCACGGGACGTCGCCGTAGGTCGTTTCGAGACGCTGGTGGCGGGTGGATGCTCGAGTTGCGCACGTCTCGTAGTCGCCATCGTGGAATGACTGCGTCCATTCGTCCCAGAGTTCGTGTTCGAGCGAGGCGTCGACGGGACAATCGGCGAGTTCCCACGGGTCGTCGTAGGTTCGCAGGACATCGTGCCAGAAGCGGGCGTCAGGGTCGAGGTAGACGTGCGCCAGTTCCTCGGCACGCTCGGAATCGACCTTGCTCAGCAGCGACTGAAGTTCGGGCCGGGAGATTCCCAGTCCAGAACTGGGTTCAGGTCGGTACTCGGCGTCGAGGAGCGACTTATCGAGCCCTTCTTCGACGAGCCACTCGGCGACTGCCCACCGTCGTGTGCGCGTCACGAGCGCGTTCTCGTCGGTCACTCCCTCGACGGCCGTGACACCGTCGTCGACGAGGAGATCGCGAATCTTCAGGAGGTCATCGGTATCGTCAGGAAGGTTCTCGGCGCCGTGTTCGAGCACGAACTGGACTGGATCGTCGTGCCCGTCGAGGACGATTTTCGTTTGGAGCCCCTGGAGTGTCGGCAGACCGCCCTCGCCGTTGAGTTCCCGGAAGAGCGTCTTCGCGACCTGCTCGCGGTCGTTTTCGTCGGCGTCTTCGTAGGCCGTGCGGATCGAGGCGGCTTGGATGCGGTCGTTTTCGAAGCAGCGTGCCGCAAGTTTACCGATGTGCTGTTCGACGACACCACCCGTGTTCTCGACGTCTTTGAACCAGTCCACGTCGTCACCGTGCGCCTGCGGGACGTACCAGACGGTTCGGTTGCGTGGCGCGTCGGCGCGGAGCTCTAGCGGTGTCTGCTCAGCTGCGTGGAACCCACAGCCGACCGAGTGGCTCACGCTCTCGACGATGTCACGAAGGTATCCACCGTCGTCCCACCAGAGTACGACCGGATCTTCGTCGGCCGCCTCGGCAATAGCAGTCTCGACGGCATCTTCGGCGCACTGTGGGAGGGTTTTCGTCGCGGGCATGGTTACAGCACCTGGTCGTCAACGGTTTTCGGGACGATCTCGGCGTCAGCAAGCGGCGTGATGTTGATTTCGACACCGTGTTTCCGGTTGGGGTGATAGCCGGCGGTCGTGATTTCCGAGAGGGCGCGGTCGGCCCAGTCCGACGGAACCTGCTTATCGACGGCTTGACAGCGGTCGTCGATTTCCTCTGCCAGCGCCTTGAACTCGGCCAACGGCGGGAGGTCAGCCACGCTCTCGATCTCCTCGTCGTCGGCGACCATCGCCTCTAGGTACTCTCGGTCGACGACGCTCGGGTCGTCGAGGCCGGTCGCGAGCGAGGCGAGCAGGCGTTCGTCCTCGGTCAGATTGTCGTGCGGGTTTCCGTCTTCATCGAGAAGGGCGGCGCCCTCGCGCTCGAAGTAGTAGGTCATGAAGAGAATACCCGTACTGGAGTAGTGGTCCGAGCCCTTGAGTCGCCGGTTGAAGTAACCGAACAGGTCGGCGAGGTGTGCTTCTACAGGCTCGTTGGTTGGCTTGGCGTATGCTTCACAGGTACCTTCGAGTTCCGTAAGCGCGTCGAACCACTCGTCGCGCCACTCGTCGACAGTTTCCCAGAATGTCTCCGAAAAGGTATCCTTGAACCACGCCGAGTCCTTGCGTTCGTACAGTTCCGCGAGCGTCTCTACGCGCTCTTGGGTCTCCTCACGGAAGGCGGCGACTTTCGGGGATAGTTCCTCAACGCATCGGCGGTCCTCTTCGTCGAAGTTACGTTCGTCAGTGCTGCTCAGGTCCTGAATCACGTCCTCGAAGACACTAATCTGGTTGAGCTTGTTCGCGCAGCGCTCGTAAAGCTCGGCGGCCTCGGCTTGCTCACTCGCGGAGAGAGAATTATCGCTCCGCCGGCGGTTCGCAGCGCTACGGCGCTCACGCAGTTCGGCTTTTTGCGGCTCAAGATACTGGTTTGCGATTCGGTCGAACAGTCCGGCGTCGATGCTATGATAATCGACGAAACACCCAAACCCTTCGCCGGTCGAATCCGCGAGAAGTCGCTCGGTGGTGAGCTTCCAGACGATGGGCGTGTTCTCCATTATATCGACGTGATAGTCCAACAAGTCGTCCTCTATGAACGTTCGGAGGTTGGGATAAGCCTCCTCGGTGGCGGACTCGGCGCCGAGGATGTTATCAACCTCGATCAGGCGGTCCTCCACAGACTCACCGTAAGCGTCCTCGAAGCGCTCGACAATACGCTCGAGCATGTCGGCCTGGCCGTTAGTACCGTGGAGGGGAATGATGCCGTCGGGTTCGGTGCGGACTGCTTCCATCGCGAAGTGGTGGACGAGGTCTTTGACCTGTTTGTCTATGTTTTCGGGGGTTGGGGGGACTGATTCTGGGTCAGGAACTTTGCGGTCCTCGGGAGATTCGGAGGTCCGAAGGAAAATTTCAGATTTTACTTTTTGCTGAGTCTCTCCTGATATTTTAAGGGAATCATATATGATGTCGTTTATTTCAGAAGCTAGCTCCTCTAGCTTTGCCATCTTTCGATATTCCTCTTTATTAGCATCCCGAACCGCTTCAGATATTTTTAATTCGGGAGATGGACCTTCTAGACCGATATTTTCGCTAATGTTAAGATTGTTCGCTCTTATGTAGAACTAC
>NZ_NHNZ01000231.1:0-5033 GCF_002727095.1 Halorubrum sp. C191
GGTAAGAGACAGCGCTGAAGCGCGAGGCTTTCTCCTCGATTCTCCGTAATCAACAGTCTGTCGCCACCATCGCTACGCCGACTGCTGATCGTTGACGGTGAAGTTGATGTCTTCCATTGCCCCGGTTTCACCACCGAAGGCCGTTTCATACCCCTCGTGACGCGCTGTCTGCGGCTGAAGCGTCGGCGAGAGTGTCAGCTTGTCACCGGACTGGACGGCGTCAACGACAGCGCCATAGTGGTAGCCGAGGGATGGGTCCAGCGTCCGAGTGAGCCGTTGGTTAGAGAGTATCTCACCGTCGCGAGTCTGTGCCGCTGAGAGGCTCATCGCCGGGAGTACCATACGGTTACACTGTGACCGCGCTGAGACGGCGAGATACTGTCCCTGACCAACAACGCCTGCCGGAGGGGAGTCAAGCACCGTGGTCACGAAAACGGCCCCATCGGTACTGCCGGTGCCAACGACGCGGCCGGGGAGGACGTCTGCCCGGGGTGCAATCGAACTTGGGAGCATTTCCATCGCCATGGGGTCGACAGCACCGGAGGATCCAGCGTCCTCAAGCCGGCGAAAACTGATATTGTCTCGTTTCGATTCACTGTACTCAAATGGGATTCTCGCGGTTACAGGTTGTTCGAACCGGTCTTGAAATAAGTCGGTCCGTCGAGTCGATAAGCCACCAACACTAAGCCGGACATCGTAGGTGCCGTCCCCGTCAAGTCCGAAGTTTGCTCCGTAGTGAAATCCCATTGGCTGTGACAGCATCGGGTAGATAGCCTCTTGAGAGATGAGTTCACTGTCGCGGTAGATCTCAACACTCAACCCCGTTTCAGGAAGGATCGTTTGGGTTTCAGAATCCCAGACGCTAGCCATCAGATGGATATCGTCGTCAGGCCCAATCTCGGTCAGCGACGTGGTTTCACCGTTGACGTTCCAAAATCGGTGGGCGTAGCTGTACATCAGTCCAAAGCCGTAATCGCCCTGCTCAGTAGTTCCAACCATCTGCATTCCCTCAACGTGGCCCGGCAAATAGATCCCGTTAGGACGATTTTCGACAATAGCAGGAGCACGCGGGGACCGAGAATTAACCTGGCCAGCGCAGCCGGCAAGGCTAGTGGCGGTGGCTACCCCGAGACCAGCTTCGAGAAATGTACGGCGATCCATGGCAATACGTACGGGAGAGACCGAAAAGTGGGTTTTGATGCCCTCCGCCGCCGACAACCGGGTGGAGCCATCAGGGAAACCGATCAGTTAGTAGGAGAGTTGTAGGCGATACATATTCCACCTATTGTGATCAATTCAAGTTTGTGTCGACAACAATGGATCATATACATCGCCTCCTAAGAATCCCCCCAAATTAGGTAACCCAAGAATAAAAAGGTATATCACGAACGTTTATTTACAAATGGGAACATGTTAGCTACACCATGTCTGGTCCCCTGCTTGACGGGAAGACGGCTGTGATCACTGGTGGTTCGAGCGGCAACGGACGCTCTATCGCGGAGACATACGCCGCGGAGGGTGCGGACATCGTTGTCGCCGATATTCAGGAAGCACCACGAGAGGGTGGTACGCCGACTCACGAACTCGTTATCGACGAGTACGATGTCGACGCGACGTATGTAGAATGTAACGTGACGAATCTTGACGACCTCGAAGCGGCCGTCGATGCCGCGGACGAATTTGGTGGCATTGACGTGATGGTAAACAACGCGGGTATCTTCCGCCAAGAGACGTTCGTCGACACCGACGAAGACGCCTTCGACCAGATGATGGATATCAACGTCAAGGGAGTCTACTTTGGCGCGCAGTACGCTGCCCGCAAAATGGTTGAGAACGGTGGTGGGAGCATTATCAACATGTCGAGCAACGCCGGTCTCGAAGGGAGTGCAGGCTTCGTCACCTACTGTACATCAAAAGGTGCGGTCCGACTGATGACGTACGCGCTCGCCGACGAGTTGGGGCCTGAGAACATCCGAGTGAACGCGATTCATCCGGGCGCTATCGAGACGGCAATGCTCAAAGAGGACGTCGAGATCGTCGGGACAGAGGCTGAAGAGGGTTATCGCCAGACGATCCCGCTACGTCGGCTCGGTCAACCAGAGGATGTTGCTGATGCCGCACTCTATCTAGCGAGCGACCTCGCGTCCTACGTTAGTGGGGAGTCACTATACGTCGACGGTGGGATGACAAATTCCGGATAACTGAGCAGCGTCTCCAGGTATTTGATTCCCATAGAAAGTTCGATACAAAAGCAGAAGGCAGGTTCGTGTTTGAATATCAATAGGTGTTATAAAAATATTCACAAAAATCTGATTTTGTCTGGGATTCGATGAATTAGCTGTCAGGACGAGTATACGCATTGAGTGCCGAGGATTCTGCCAGATCAGGGAGATAACTCGATAGCTGTGCGAGATACACAGCGCACGTATGATCAACGTGTCCGTGCCTAGCTCAAGACAATCAGGGAGTCATTTTGCTCCCTAGTAGATAGGCTGGTATAATCGCGAGCAGTGACATCACAAACCCGATAATAGGAGTAAGTCCGAGGAAGAACGTGGTCATTGGCACATCAATTACACCGGTGAGAGACATGAACGCTACGTAGACTGGGAGTCCAGTGGTCATAACCAGAACGATAGTAGCAATCTTCCGCTTGTCTTGCTTAGTCAGATCCTGAGTGAGAGAGGATAGGTGACCCATGTTGCTCGATTCGCTCTCACCTGTATAGTTCTTATTCGATTGCCGAACACATACTGCGAAGAATTGTGGACCGGCTTGACTCTATCCGATAGATACATCCTCTGTGCCGAACGATTCACGTGTCAGTAAGCAAGGGATGTGAACTGCTCTCTAATGCCTTAGTGCCGCTTCAACGCTGAACTGCTAGAAACAACTGATAGACGGTCTGTAGGGTGAATCTAGAAGCTCACAACTGAAGGCCCACTAGCTATCAATAGATTTCACCAGACGATTGGTGAGCAGTACATGAGAAGACTGCTCATCCAACTGGGCCGATACTCTTGATCGGTAGCGAGCACCCACCTAGGGCTGACGTCGACCGTAGCGTGTCTCCCCTCGTCACGCCGCCAGACCAACTCATCGGTCGGCATTCGAGCGCGTGTGATACGACTGTCCAGACTTGAATTCGGTCAGTTCCTCGATCCGCGATTCGAGCTCTTCGACTTCGTCGCGAAGCTGGTCGGCGTCGTCAGCATCGCTCGCCGCAAGTTGGTCTTTCAGCCCTTGGAGCCGCGTCTCCTTGCGGTCTTCGTCCACCTCGGCTTTCCGAACGTACTCGGTTTCTTCAATCTCGTAGACATCGCTTTCAGCAACATCAGTCACCTCAAGGGCGTCGTCAACCTTCCCGCGATCAACGCTCACCACCCGATCACGGTCGATCCCGGCTGATTCGAGCGTGTCCAGCACCTCGTCGTCATCTTTGAGCGAGCGGTTCGTCCGAGCCGTCCGCTGGACTGAGCCGTACGATCCCGAGACCGGTCGGTCGTGATGGAGTCGATCTAAGAGCGTGTCCGCGATCTCCTTGCGGAGGTCGTTGGCGTTCCGTTGAACGTCCGAGAGCAAGGTATACAGGTCGATGAGTGTCCCTGTTTCGACCTCTTCGAGCGCTGTAACCTCGTGGCGTTCCAGCGCGTCGACGAGCAACAGCGCATCCGCGTAGACGTCGAGATCGGGTTCTGTCCGTTCGTCTGGAGCAGGGTCAGAAGACCGGCCCTCGTCCAGTAACAATGAGGTGGTTGGTGCTTCAGTCTCGATGATCACACCTCGGTCGTCGTTCACCTCAAATCGTGGATGGAGACTCAATACTGTCGGGTATGGATCTGCATCGGGTGGGAGTCGATCAAGGTCGAACCCATCGGTAGAGTCGGTGACACGCCGATATAGTGTCTCGAACTGATCTTTTTGAAGCGGTCGCGACTCACCGCTATCTGAGAATCTGATGATGACACGGTGTTCCTGGACGCCAGTTATCTGAAACCGGTCGTTCGAGAGTGGTGTCCGGAGCGTCGCTCCTTCCGGGAGGTCATCTAACCGCTCAAGGAGATTGTGCCAGCTGACCCGAAACGACATATCTGTTGTGAGAGAGCGAGATGCTAAATGTCTGACGTTGTTCACAGAGATTATCGATGGGTTCGTCATCGGGTGGTGATAGTCACTTCTTGGTTGTGGTGACGGAGGTGAAATATAACAGGAAGATACGACTGGGTCCACGGATTCAACATATTTTACCACTAGACGCACCCCTCTGTCGACTTGTTCAACAAAACCACCTGTATATAGAGGGTCACCTCTATCGATTTGTTTCGCGAGGAGTTACCCATAGGAGATCGGTATTGAATTAGTGGAGAGAAGTTCTTTCCACGCCCTAGTGGGAGGTTTCCATTTCTGATCAAAATTGAGCATAGGATCACTCCTACACGTAGTCGGGGGATTCACCACGACCGTGTCCCTAGGACCACACACCCACCCCTATCGATTTGTTCTAACGAGAAAGAGTGGTGAGGTGGGTCAATCACGGGGGAGCCAAGGTGGATATGGTTAATCAGAATAATATCCTTCGGCTAAATCCATCTTTATAAATTCGATTCTGTTATAATTGGTGTGTAGAAAGGGGGTTGAACAAATCGATAGGAGTGGGTGTAGAGTAGTTAGTCGAAGAAATAAAAGGAGCAACAAGACATCACTCGCCACAGTGTACAAGAACTCCGATCCTGGTCTTCGTCGCTTGGTTTCTTGACTTCTTATTTAATATCCTATTAGGAGGAGAATATAGCGACGAAGAGTGATTAGAACAAATCGATAGACGTGTGTTCTTCTATACTCAACGTCGGAAGTTTTGAGACACAGAAGCTCATCGTTTGAGTATGTCCAAGGACGGGAACAAGATTCCCGATCTTTCAGTTGAGCGCGTCCGCGAGCAGCTCGCGGACGAGCGTGATCCGAAAGCAATCAAACGGCTCACTACTGCACGCGAATATCTCGCTGGGCTATCTCCAGATAAGATCGAGGAAAAA
>NZ_NHNZ01000087.1:0-2335 GCF_002727095.1 Halorubrum sp. C191
ACTCGACCGGGTCGAAATCCCAGATGTGTTTACGTATTTATGTCCGTGAGTATCACTGCCAGAAGTCGGAGTTCTACTACCCGGCGGCACTTCTCGCCGACTTGGCCTCAAACCACCTCGCCCACCGGATTAACAGCACAGACACGATGACGCGGGCAGGGGAGCTCGTCATCCCGGCCCCACGGGCGAAGCACCATCGTGGCCAGGACTGGGGGCAGGCTATCAGCGCGACCTATCGGAACTCGCCTGAGTACACCCCTCCGACGCTCCCGGCGCTTCGAGGCAACAGTGTCCGAGAGCGAGTCAATTGCTGGTACGAGGGTGCCGTCATGCCGCATGAGGGTGTGGACGAGCCGATGTCAGACTCCGTTACGCGGGTGGTCAACGCTCTCCAGCGGAACGGCTACGATGACCTCGCTGAGAAACTCCGAGAGTTGTAACTGCTGAAGTTGGAATAGCGCCATTTCCCGCCCCCACGTCCGTCGAGGGACATGGTCGAACGGGCTCAACACGCTGGCGCGCAGCGCTCACTTATTACTACTACCGGCCGCGGTGATAAATCTTCACCATAACTAATGCGAGACGACTACGGGAACAAATCCACAGTCAGACAGTAATGATCCGATGAAGGCACCCACGTTCTTCGGTGTGGCTTATCTTGGACACGGTTCTGACCGATAGATCTCCAAAACTATACGCCCATTCTATAGATTGCGTATGGCTGGACTCGTGCTAGAGAACTTGACTCTAGTGTTCTTGTCACTCTCAACTGATCACCGTCATTGCGAGCGAGAGACTCGATAGACGATTCAGGACTTATCGCGACGCTCAAACACGGCGGCAAAGTCGTCAAGAAGCTCCTGGGGTGATCGCTCATCACCACGAGACGGGAGGGGTGCTTCCCAACATTCGATCTCGAGTGTGCGCGCATTCGACACCGACTCCGGCTCAGTTAGCACATTGAAGATGCCGGTGCGATAGATAGCCAGTAGTCGCTGATCATGAACACCGACGTGGTCAATGCCAGCCCGATTCAGAACTGCTGGAATGTCGGTCGGCCCAGATAGCGAGATAGAGGCGCTTGGAGACGCCGAGTCGCTCATACGGTGGCTTTGTCCATCACACCAATAAAGACCTGCCTCGAGGAAGGTCCGGATACAGCATCAAGTCAATTCCCGTGGCCGGTCTGTCGTCTCCCAACGGGTACGGATGTGGGTACCGGCTACCCACCAGTTGAACGAGTATGGAAGGATGTCCCGGAGTCAAAACTGGTGAGTTCGGTAATACGCTGCTCCAGTTCTTCGATTTCAGCTTGGAGCTCGGTTGTGTCTTCGTCGGCTCCAGCCAACTGGTCTTTGAGCCCTTGGAGACGGGTTTCTTTCATCTCTTCATCGACGTCTGCCTTCCGTACATACTCGCTCTCTTCAATTTCGTAGACATCGGATTCAGAGAGTGACGTTACCTCCAACGCGTCGTCGAGTTTGCTCGTGTCGACGCTCATCACCCGCTCGGGGTCGATCCCTTCTGCTTCCAGTAGCTCAAGGACTGCTTCGTCATCTTTGAGTGTTCGATTCCGACGGACAGCTCGTTGAACGGACCCGTATTGCCCACTCACGGGTTGATCGTGATGGAGACGGTCAAGCAAGACGCCACGAACCTCCTGTCGGAGATCATTAGCGTTGCGCTGGACATCAGAAAGCAGCGTGTAGAGGTTCACGAGCGTCGGCACGTCTAGTTCGGTGAGTGACGTCACATCGTGCTGCTCGAGTGCGTCGATCAACAGGAGGGCATCTGCATAGACCGGGATATCGGGCTCTTCTCGTGGACCATCGTCGTGTTCAACCGTGTGCGCCTCGACAAGCGGCGACGGTGTTGGCGTCTCACTTTCGGAGAGGGTCCCGTCCCGGTCGTCGATAGTGAATCGCGGATGGAGACTCATGACGGTGGCATACGGTTCAGCCCCGGGTGGGAGGCGATCGAGATCGAACGACCCAGTCGCATCGTCAACGCGCTCAAACAGCGTCTCAAACTGCTCTCGCTGGAGCGGGACGGTCTCACTGTCGGCCTGATACTCGATCAGCACTCGGTGTTGCTGGACGTCGGTAATGTGAAACGGCTTCTGAGAGAGCGGAGTGAGGAGTGTAGCGTCTGCTGGAAGCTCCTCCACGTTGTCGAGGAGGTTGTCCCACGTCACTCGAAACGACATACTGGCGATTCAGTACTGCGAGACAAAAGCATACGGGCGTACGTGATTGAGCTCACCGTGATTAACCAACAGATAGCAGCAGAAGCGCCAGTTTGTTGGTTAATAGCTCGCGCTCTTATGTAGAACTAC
>NZ_NHNZ01000119.1:0-6687 GCF_002727095.1 Halorubrum sp. C191
GCGGGAGGACCGTCAGGAAGTTCGCCTACTGGGTGCCGCAGGTGAACAGCACCTCGTCGGCGGAGCGGTCGTAGCGGTCGCCGACGGACGCCCGGAACTCCGGGTCGCCGTTCGTCGGGATGACGTAGCCGAGCTCCCCCGGATCGAGGTCGAACCGGCTCGCGTCGAGCGACCGGATGCCGCTTTCGGCCAGCATGATGTCGGCCTCGTGTTCGTACTCCGCGAACCAGCGTTCGAGGCCGAACGGGTCGATGCGCATACCCCTCTTCGGGCGGGCGCGAGGTTAGGTGCTGTGGTTGGCGACGTCGTCGCGGACCGCTCCCGCGGCCGCCCGCGAATCGGAGGCACTGCGGGCCGCCATCGCAACGCATTTCGCCGGGGGTTGCGACACGACGGCATGGTTCTCAACCGGCAGCGGCTGTTGGGCGTGCTGTTCGTCGCCATGGCGACGCTCACGGCGGTCGCGCTGGCGGAGGTGCTGCGGACCGTCGTGTTCGCGGTCACCGTCGCGTACGTCCTGTATCCGCTCCGGCAGCGCCTCGTCGGCCGCGGCCTCTCGCGTCGGATCGCGTGCGTGGTCTCGACCGGCGTCGCGTTCGTCGGCGCGACCCTCCTCGTGGCGCCGCTGCTGTACACGCTGTACCGGCGGCGGTCGGAGCTGATAGCCCTCCTCGAAGGGGTCCCCGACCTCGTCCCGATCACCGTCGGCGGGTTCCAGACGGTGGTCGAGATCGCGCCGTACGTCGCGGCCGCGGAGACGTGGATCCGCGGGGTCGCGATCGCGGTCGCGGGCGCGGCGCCGGTCCTCGTCTTGGAGGTCGTCGTGTTCACCTTCCTCGTGTACGGCATCCTCTACCGGCCGCGTGCGGTCGAGGCGGCCGTCTTCGGCGTCGTCCCGCCCGAGTACCACGACATCCCCACACGGCTCCACGAGCGGACGCGGCAGACCCTCTACTCGATATACGTCCTCCAGGCCGCGACCGCCGCCGCGACGTTCGTTCTCGCGGTCGCGGTGTTCCGGACGCTGGGCTACGGCTCTCCCGTCCTGCTCGCGGTCATCGCCGGCGTCCTCCAGTTCATTCCCGTCGTCGGTCCGAGCATCCTCATCGTCGCGCTCGGCGCCCTGGACTTCCTCGTCGGCGCGACCGGGCGGGCGGCCGCCGTGCTGGTACTCGGGCTCGTCGTCGTCGCCTTCGTGCCGGACGCGGTGATCCGCACTCGGCTCGCCGGCTGGACCGGGAAGATATCGCCCGGTCTCTACTTCGTCGGATTCGTCGGCGGCATCCTCACCCTCGGGGCCGTCGGCGTCATCGTCGGTCCCCTCGCCGTGTCGCTGCTGCTCGAAGCGATCGACATGCTCTCCGAGCACGTCGACCCGACGGACTCGGTCGGTGGCGACGCGGGCTCGACGCAGTGACCGGCGACGCGGGCCCGACGCAGTGACCGCCGACGCAGGGCACCACCGGCACGGCTTTCCATGGCCCGACCCTCTGTCCGACACCTGATGTCCTCGACGGATCCCCCAACCGCGGTCGGCGCCGCGCCGACCCTCACGGCGCGGCGTCTCGACGGACTCGCCGATCGCGTCTTCAGCTCGCCGGACGGAAGCGGCGACGACGGCGACGGCGCGATCGACGTCTCCGCCCCGGCGACTGACGAGCGGATCGGGCGCGTGCCGGCCTGCGACGCCGACGACGTGTCCGCCGCGGTCGAACGCGCCCGCGACGCGCAGACGGCGTGGGCCGAGGTGTCGGCGACCGAGCGCGCCCGTATCGTCGACCGGTTCGGCGACCTCGTCGCGGACCGCCGCGAGGAGCTGCTCGACGTGCTCCAGCTGGAGACCGGGAAGTCTCGGCGCACCGCGGTCGAGGAGCTGTTCGACGTGCCGACCGGCTGCTCGTACGTCGCGAGCGAGGCTCCGGGCGCGCTCGCCGAGGAGCGTCGCCGCGGGGTCGCGCCCGGCGTCGCGACCGCGACGGTCACCCGCGAACCGGTCGGCGTCGTCGGCGTCATCTCGCCGTGGAACTACCCGCTGACGCTGTCGATGGCCGACGCGATCCCCGCGCTCGCCGCGGGCAACGCGGTCGTGCTCAAGCCGGACGAGAAGACGCCGTACGGGGCGCTGCTCCTCGCGGAGCTGCTGGAAGTCGCCGGGCTCCCCGACGGCCTCTTTCAGGTCGTCACCGGCGAGGGGCCTCAGGTCGGGCCGCCGCTGATCGACGCGGTCGACTACGTCGCGTTCACCGGTAGCACCGCGACCGGCCGGACCATCGCGGAGCGCGCGGGCCGGAACCTGATCGGCTGTTCGCTGGAGCTCGGCGGCAACAACCCGCTCGTCGTGCTCGGGGACGCCGACGTCGACGAGGCCGCCCGCGGCGCGGTCCAGGCCTGCTTCTCGAACGCCGGGCAGCTCTGTCTCTCCGCGGAGCGGATCTACGTCGTCGAGTCCGCCTGCGACGAGTTCCTCGACGCGTTCGTCCGCGAGACGGAGGCGCTCACGCTCGGGACGGGGTACGACTACGACGCCGACCTCGGCTCGCTCGTCGACGCCGACCAGTTGGCCCGCGTCGAGTCGCACGTCGAGGACGCCCGCGAGCGCGGGGCGACGGTCGAGACCGGGGGCCGAGCGCGGACGGATGTCGCGCCGTACTGCTACGAGCCGACCGTCCTCACCGGGGTCGAGCCGGACGCCGCGGTCGCCTGCGAGGAGACGTTCGGTCCGGTCGCCGCGGTGACGGCGGTTCCGGACGCGGACGCGGCGGTCGCCGCCGCGAACGACTCCCCGTACGGCCTCAACGCGAGCGTCTGGACCGGGGACCGCGAGCGAGGCGCCGAACTCGCCCGCGAGATCGACTGCGGGACCGTGAACGTCAACGACGCGTTCCTCGCGACCTGGGGCGCGGTCGACGCACCGATGGGCGGGTTCGGCGACTCCGGCCTCGGTCGCCGACACGGGCCCGAGGGGATCCGACGGTACACGGAGACGCGGACCGTCGGCGTCTCGCGGGTCGGCCCGCTGACGTTCCCAGACCGGATCCCGACCGACTGGTTCGTCCGGGGCGCGTTCGCCGCGACCCGGCTCGGTCGACGGATGCGTCGCGGCGTCGACGAGGTCCGTCGTCGCCTGTCGCGCCGCTGACTGACCATGCGGAATCGACGGCGCGCGACCGACGACGGCGAAAAGCGGGGTTACTCCGCGTCGTCGATCAGGTCGCCGAACACCGACGCCGCGGTGTCTGGCACGTCGAAGTCGTGGTAGTGCTCGCCCTTCTCGTTCGAGAGGATGTTGAGCGCGGCGGCGGCGCCGTCGCCGGCGGAGATGACCGCCTGCCACTCCTCGGCACGGGCCATTGCGCCGGTCGCGTAGGCGCCCTCGACGCTGGTCTCCATCGACACGCCGACGCTGACGGTGTCGTCGTCGTCGAACTCGCAGCCGAGCGCCTCCGCGAGGTCGCGGTTCGCGCCCGTCGCGAGGACGACGTAGTCGGCCTCGTACTCGCCGTCCTCGGTCGTCACGGTGAACCCGCCGCCTCCGTCCTCGACGCCGGTGACCTCCTCGCCCTGGCGGCGGTCGACGCCGAAGTCGTCGGCCTGCTGGCGCGCGGTCGCCATGAACTCGCTGCCGCCGACCGAGCCCACGCCGAGATAGTTGAACAGGTGCGCCTTGTGCATCCACGTCTCGTCCGTGTCGAAGAGGACGGTGTCGAGGCCGTTCTTGCTCGCGAACAGCCCGGCGCTCAGTCCGGCCGGTCCACCGCCGACGATTGCGACATCTGTCATGGTCGCTACAACGCAGTCCCGAACATAAGGCTTGGCGGAAGCGGGGATCGGTCACGGCGGACCTCGCGGCGACCCCTGTCGCCGCGGCCGACACCTCACTCCGCGAAGTCAGAGAGGGACCCGGTCCCGTCGCCCGCGCCACCCCCCTCGTCGCCCGTGTCCGGCTCGGCATCGCTCCGGTGCGTCTCGCCGTCGCCCGTGTCCGGCTCGGTGTCGCCGGAGGCCGATCCGCCCCACGGGTCGTCGGGATCGACCGGTGCGACGGCGCGGGCGAGCTCCGCCTCGTCGTACTCGACCTCCTCGTCGAGCACCATCGCGAGCCGCTGCCACCGCGCGCTCTGTTCGTCTTCGCCCTCCGGGCCGACGCGCGCGCCGTGCGTCTTGAAGAACCGGGTGCCGCGCCCGCGCTTGGATCCCTCGCCGGTGTGCCCGTCGAAGACCGCGTCGAACTCCCCGTCCGGTTCGAGGTCACCGACGGGGAAGTCGTGCGCCGGCTCCTCCCCGCGGGCGCGCGCCTCGGCCCGGAGATCGGCGACCGCGCCGAAGTAGGCGTCCGCGTTCGACGCCTCGCGTGTCGAGCGAGCGCGGGCGGCCGCGAGCGCGGCGTGGATCCCGCAGAGCCGGCCCTTCCACGCGTCGGGCTCCCAGCGCTCCGTCGCGAGTTCTTCGTAGCGCTCGATCGTGAGCGCGACCTCGTCGCCCGCGCGCAGGTCCTCGACGACGTAGAGGTTGAGTCGGTCCCAGAGGTTCCAGGCGTACCCGGAGCGCGCCAGCTCCCACGCCGCCCACGCCGCGATCTCCTCGTCGGAGCGCCGGACCGCCTTCTGGAGCAGGCTGGAGACGACGTACCGGCTGTACCCGCCGTCGGTCTCGTTCGGCTCTTTCTCCTCGCCGAAGTCGTTCTCGCCCGTCGCGTCCGGCGTCCGATCGGTTTCGAGGCTCCCGTCGGACCCGAACGTCGCCTGTCTGTCGTCGCCGTCGGCCATGTCCCCGCTCCCGCCGCGAGAGACTTAACAGCCCCGCGGCGAGCGTGGGTCGCGAGCGGGGTTCGAGTCCGGCGATCCACCCCGCGGTACGGCGGATCACACCTGCTCTGAAAGGGAACTCTTAAGTCGAATCCGGCGGCTATGTTTCGGTAACCGCCCTTAGCTCAGCCTGGTAGAGCAGTCGACTGTAGATCGACTTGTCCCCCGTTCAATTCGGGGAGGGCGGACTGAATTTCTGACTCGTGAGCGACAGCGAGCGGGTGAGGCTTTTCTTTTTCAGCGAGAGAGTTGGTTAGTAGTAGCACGCGAGTAAGCTGAACGACTTTCCTGCCTATTTATACTGAAACCAGCGCAACACGGGATCGATGCGCGTTCGACCGAGGCTGGTCGCGGTCATCGGAGTCGTCGCGGTCGTCGCACTGTCCGGCTGCGCCGGGGGTCCGGGCCCCGCCACCGACGGGGATTCACCGACCGGCGACCTCAACTCGCCGCCGACCGATCCGGCGGGAGTCGACCCCGGCGACCCGGACGACACGACCTGGACCGGCACCGTCGTGCGCGTCGTCGACGGCGACACGGTGGAGGTCGAGTTCCCGAACGGCGAGGTCGACACCGTCAGGCTCCTCGGCGTCGACACGCCCGAGACGAGCGCCGACGTGACTTCGCCGGGTGAGTTCGAGGGGATCCCCAACACCGACGCCGGCCGCGCGCACCTCCGAGCGTGGGGCGGTGAGGCGGCCGCATTCGCCGAGTCCGAACTCGCCGGCGAGGAGGTCACGGTCGTCGCCGGCGGGGACCGACGCGGCGGCTACGGGCGGCTGCTGGCGGTGCTGTACGTCGACGGTGAAGATTTCAACGAGCGCCTGCTGACCGAGGGGTACGCGCGGCTGTACGACACCGAGTTCGCGCTACGCGACGCGTACGCGGCGGCCGAAGCCGACGCGAGGGAACGCGGGGTCGGACTCTGGGCGTTCGACGAGTCCGACTCCCCCGCCGATGCGGGCGCGGTCGACGCCCCTGTGCCGGCGTAACACACTTAAGAGCGCGCTCGGTACGATGTCGTAGTGGCATCCCGACAGGGCGGGTCGGGGGACGCGGAGCCCCTCGGGCCCGGATCGACGGAGCGTCGGACCGTTTCCACGACCGCCGCCGGCCGGCAGGCAGACGCCCGGCCTCGGTCGCCGCCGGAGTCGCCCGCGCGCCGCCGCGCTCGGGCCGGCCGATCCGGCTCGACCGGCCGAACCGGCGAGTATCGGTCGGTTGATCCCCCGCACGGTGGCGAGGCCGCCGCCCGGACGCCGGAGGATCCTCCCGTGCGCGACCCGGGCCGCTACGCGCTGACCGATCACTTCCGCGAGCGGCTCGAACAGCCCGGTCGGTACGTCTCGACGCGCACCGTGAGCGACGCGATCCGCGAGGGGCAGCTCCGGTGGAACAGCACCGACGGGTGGCGGTTCGCCCTCGTGGAGGGCGGCGTCCGGTTCGTCGTGGTCGTGAGCGACACGGAGACGAACTCCCCGGTCGTCGTCACCGGCTGGACCGAGGTCGCGGACCGCGAAGATGCGCTGGAGGCCTCGCGGTGGGACGGGGTCGACGTCGACACCATCGCCGTGCGGGCCGCGCTGAGCGAGTCGGCGTCGACGCCGATCCCGGACCGGATCCGCCCCCGGACCGTGACCCGCCCGTTCGAGGTGGGCGAACACCGCCTCGAAACCGAGCCGGGCGAGCCATTCGTGCGCTGTACCGACTGCGGCTGCCGGTTCCGCTCGAAGGAGGGGATCACCTCGCGGCGGTGTGGGCAGCGGTCGCCGGGCCGCTAGTCGGCGATACTCATTTCTACTCAACTCCATTCTGTTCGCTCGGTTCACGAGTGGCCAAGTCGCTGCGCTGGCGCGCGCCTCCGAGCGCCCGCGGGGCGCGA
>NZ_NHNZ01000073.1:0-16160 GCF_002727095.1 Halorubrum sp. C191
GCACGCGCGAGGGACGCGGTGAGCGCTCGGAGAGCGCGAACCGCGAGGCTGGGGAGGCGCGAGGTGCGGGGCGGTCGCGGTCGGGCGGGACTCGAAGGGGCAGCCGCGGGGCGGGACTCGAAGAGGCAGCCGTGGGGCGGGCAGAGGCGACGCAAGCGCCGCAGGGGCGAGTGAAGCGAGCGACGAGGAGCGTGGTTCGAGAGAGCGAAGCTCTCTCGTCGTCACGAGACGCCTTCGGCGTCTCGAACGACAGCGAGCGTCTGCCCGCCCCGCGGCTGGGGCTCCGGCGGTGGTCACCCCAGATAGGCGCTAATAGACGAGGCCAACAGACGGCCGAGAAGTCGAGGTTTCGGGCGTACACGCGGACGGACGAACCGCTACACCCGAGCCGAGTTAAAAGAACGTCGCGAGCCCCAGCGCTTCGAGGAGCGGGACCCCGGCGGCGATCGAACCGATCAGATACCCACCGATCGCGCCGCCGTTCAACAGCGGGAGCCCCGCGTGCGCTCGCCCCCGAATCACCCACCGCATGAGGACGAGCAGCCCGCCGAGGGTCCCGACCATCGCGAGCAGCGCGGGGAGGTTGACGCCGAGGAGGGGGACGGCGAGGTTCGCGGCCGGTGAGAACGTCGCCGCGCTGGCGATCAGCACCGTCGGGATGACGGCGTCGCCGAGACCGATGAAGAAGGCGTCGCGGTCGCCCGGCTCGGGCGAGTCCGGAACCTCGCCTGCCGCGTCAGCGTCCGGGCTCGTGTCAGCCGCCGCGTCTACATCGCCTTCCGCTTCCGCGTCGGTTTCGCTGTCCGCATCGACCTCCTCGTCCGCGTCGACCCCCGCGGCCTCGTCGCTGGCCGCCTCTCCGTCGAGCAGGGAGTACGACACCGACAGCGGGATCACCAGCACGACCGGGATGTTCAGGTCCATCACGCCCTCCGCGAGCGACAGCATGTGTTCGGTGCCGTAGACGGAGACCGCGTCGTAGACGGCGAGGACGGCGAGGAGGATCAGCGCGGGCAACAGGCCGAAGGAGATACCGAACAGCCCGGCGGCGCCCGCGCCCATCAACACCCCCGCGGTGTCGATCACGTACCACTCGGGGTGGACGAGCAGGCCGACTGCGACCGCGACCGCGGGGACGGCCGCCGCGAGCGGCGGAACGAGCGCGGAGAACACGTACCACGAGAGCCACGCCGAGACGCCGACGATCAGCAGCCGGATCGCCCCGTCGAAGTCGTACCGGAACGCCGCCAGCATCACTCCGGTCATCGCGACGATGGCGACGACGTACAGCACGCTGTTTGCGGGGTTGTCGGGGTTCTCGACCGCCTGATAACCGCTCGCGGCGAACTCCGGGACCAGCGCCAGCGCGCCCACCTGAACGACCAGGAACAGCCCGACCACGAAGGCGACGCCGCGGTACTCGCGGGGGAACATTCGACCGTCGGTTCGTCGGCCGAGGGTTTCGTCCTTGCGCTTCGGGCCGCGGGCGCCGACGGTACCGACCGCTATCGAGGAATCGGCGGCCCACAGAAACGGGTTCGGGCTCGGTGTGGGAGCGGGTGGACCCGAACCCAAGCCGACGGACGACGGACGGTGGAAGCGAGTGGCCGGCCGGCCCGCCCGAAACGGGATGGGGCCGGCCGGATTCGTCCGCGGCGTTTACCTACTCAGCCGAGCGACGTAAGAACGTATCGCCCGAGTTATCAGCACGGATATTTTCATTGGCGGACCGGACGATGAGCCGTAGCGGAGGCTCACGGCTTGGAGACGACGGAAGGAGATGAGTCGAGAAGCGGTGGGCGAAAGGGGAGGAGTCGAGGAGCGATGGGCGAAAGGCGAGGCGGCGGCGAGAGGCGGCGGGCGGCGGCCGGACAGCGGACCCCCGGGCTGTCGTCGGCGTCGCCGCCCGAGCGGTCGGGACGGGCGCGCGGATCGATTAACGCCGAATTCCAACGAGAAAAGCGTCGGTCTTCGGCAAAATAGGGTACGTGCCTCACGCGTATAAATGTGTGAGATCCGGATCCGGTCGAGGGGGCGTTCGTCGCGGGAGACGACGCGCCGCGAGCCGGCTCAGCGACGGTCGCGGAGCGCGGGGAACTCCTCGCGGACCGTCGCGACCCGCTCGGGGTCCACGGCGGCGGTGACGACGCCCGGTTCGTCGCCGACCGACGCGAGCGCGGTCCCCCACGGGTCGTACACCGCGCTCCGCCCGCAGAGTTCGTCGTCACCGAACCGACCGCTCCCGTTGACCGCGGCGACGTACGTCAGGTTCTCGATGGCCCGCGCCCGTCCGAGCGTCCGCCAGTGCTCGATCCGCGGATACGGCCACGCGCTCGGGACCAGCACGCACTCGACGCCCCGATCGGCCATCGCGCGGAACTGTTCCGGGAATCGGAGGTCGTAGCAGGTCGTCACCCCGACCGTGACGCCCGCGAGGTCGACCACCGGCGTCCGCTCGCCGGGCACCATCCGGTCCGTCTCCTCGGAGCCGTAGCCGAACAGGTGCCGCTTCCGGTAGACGAGCCGGCGCTCGCCGTCGGCGTCGAAAAGCACCGCGGCGTTCGCGAGCCCGGACTCGGCCGGGACCGCCAACCCGTCCGCGGCCGACGCCGACAGGTCCTCGACGACCGTGCCGGCGAGCACGGCCACGTCGTTCGCGTCGGCCGCGGCCGCGAACCGGGCGAGGCGGTCGCCGGCGAGGCTCTCCGCGGCGCGGCCGTACGAGTCGAACGCGAAGTACCCGACGTCGAACAGCTCGGGGAGGACGACGAGGTCCGCGCCCTCGGCGGCGGCCCCCCGGACGCGGTCGAGCGCCCGCGCGACGTTCGCCTCGACGTCGCCGCCCTCGACCGCCAGCTGGACGCCGGCGAGCCTCATGCCGGCGAGGCGAGCGAGGCCCGGAGCGCGTCCTCCAAGTTGTCCAGTTCGGCGTCGAAGTTGCGCTTGAAGAAGGACTCGACGCCCGGGAGGCTCCCGTCGACGACGAACTCGTTGGCGAGCCGACAGCCGCCGTCGTCGGTCTCGGTGATCTCGTGTTCTCCGGTCACGCGGAACGCCCGCGACTTCCCGACGAACTTCACTCGGTTCGGCGGGTCGCGCGCGACCTCCTCCGTCTCGACGTCGATCGTCGAGCGGATCATCGGTATCGGGAGCGCGACGTGCCAGGTCGCGGTTCGGTCGTCGTGAACTTCGAAGGAGTCGACCACGCTGATGGCGCCCGCGCGCTGCTCCGCGTCCGAGATGAACGCCCACACGTCGGCTGGCGGCGCGTCGAACTCGAACGTCCGGGAGACTCGAACGGTCATACGTCTCCGTTTAGGGCTACGGGTGTTAAAATTGCGCGTCGACGGAGTCGACCGCGAAGGACGGGGCGGGGCACCGGGGGATCGCCGGCGCGAGCCTCACCCGTCGGGCGTCACGCGCCAGGTCGTCGACTTGGCGCGACCCCACTTCTCGATGTCGACGTCGTCCGACTTCTCGGCGAGGCGGGGAAGCCGCGAACCGACCTGTTTCGCGGTGAGTCCGATCGCGTCGGCGATCGTCTTCGAGCGAACGTACCGCTCACCACGGGTGACGCTGTCCGTGAGGTACGCGAGGATCCGCTGTTCCTCCTCGGTGTACTCGCTCATTGTCCCATCTACGCGTCTGACGCTATTAACGGTTTCTCGTTCTGGAACCGGACGGCCGGTCGACGGCGGGGAGCGCCCGGTCAGCTGAACAACTGAACCGCGCCGACGGCGAGCGTCGCGAAGACGAACGCGCCCGCGAACCCCCACGCTTTCCCGAGCTGCCCCGGGTACGCTAGCATCACCACGGCGCTGACGGCCGCGACGGCGCCGAGCGCGAGCGCGACGCCGACCTCTTTGTCCGATTCGATGGAAGCCTCGCTCATACGAACCGCTTCGCGGGGGGCCACTTAGTTCATACGAACCGCGTGACGCCGACGGCTGGTAGTCACCGGAGGCAGCCGTGACGCGGGCGCCACGCCCGCCTCAGATGATCTCGACGTGTTCGGACGCCTCGTTGAGGGCGAGATTCGCGGCGATCTCGGCGTTCCGCATGGCGTACTCGGCGGTGTGCTGGAGACTGACGAGCACCTCGCGGGTCATGAGCAGCGTCTCGTTGTCCAGGTCGTTCGGCAGCTCGTCGAGGATCTCCTGTTCGCGGTCCTCCAGCCGCGAGAACAGGTCGCGGCACTCGACGGTGAGGTCGTAGTCGCGCTCGACGACGGCGCGGACCGCGAGCGCGGTCAGCTCGTCCACCTGATCGGTGAACTCGCGGATCTGCCGCATCGTCGCGCTGTCGACGTCGAGGGTGTGCCCGTCGGCCTCCATCACGATCTCGGCGATGTCCTCCGCGTTGTCGGCGGTGAGTTCGAGGTTCTTCGCGACGGAGCGGTAGCCGATGAGCGGGAACCCCTCTTCCAAGCCCACGGCGCGCGCGAGGTTCGGGTTCTGGTAGGCGGTGAAGATGAGCCGCAACAGGAGGACGAAGATCTTGTTCGCCTGCCGCTCGCGGTTGAGCGCGCGCTGCGCGAGGTCGGGGTTGCCGTGCGCGAGCGCCTTCACGCCCTCGCCGCGCATGGTGGAGCCGGTGTTCTCCAGCCGTTCGAGGAGGTTGTCGAGGGTGAAGTCCTCGGGGTCGACGGAGCAGCGGATCGAGATGTCCTCGGGCGTCTCCTCGATGACGCCGAGCCCCATCAGCTGGGTCTCCGCCTTGTAGACGGCGTTGATGTGTTCGCTGTCGAGCGCGCCTTCGCTGCGGACGTGGATCACGCGCCGCCCCAGCACGTACTGCGCGACGATCGCGCGTTCAAGCGAGCGCGCGTCGAGCGCGTCGGCGTTGATCACCGCCTCGGACTCCTCGGAGCTCACAGACTCGGGAAGCACCGTGAGGGTCCCCTTCCCACCCATTCGGAGCGACACCTCGTCGCCTTTGTTCACGCCGTGTTCCTGCGCCCACTCGGCCGGAAGGGTCATCGCCAGCGTCGACGGCCCCAACCGTTGGACCTTCCGCGTTTCCATACGCCACCGTATCGCGGGATAGACCTTAACCTTGTTCCCATGTTCATTATACGCAGCATCGAATATACAAGGTGATCGAGCCGGGCCGAAGGCCGACAGATGTCGACCGCGTCCGTCGACCGCGCAACAGCGCGTTCGATCCGCGCGTTTATGTCGGTCAGGAAGGGAGAGATGGTATGACCGAGCGGGTACTCGTCGTCGACGACTCCTCCTTCCAGCGGACCGTCGTCCGCGACGCGCTGGAAGACCGGTTCGAGGTCGTCGACGAGGCGGAAAACGGCGCTGAGGCGGTCGAGCTGTTCGAGGCGTACGAGCCGGACGCGGTGTCCATGGACGTCGTGATGCCGGAGATGACCGGGATCGAGGCGACCGCGGCGATCAAAGACCGGTGGCCCGACGCGGTGATCGTGATGTGTACGAGCGTCGACCAACAGGAAAAGATGATGGAGGCGGTGAAGGCAGGCGCCGACGGCTACGTGACGAAGCCGGTCGACGCTGCGGAACTGGTCGGCGAGTTCGAGAGCCACCTCGGGTAAACGCCCTTTCGGAGTCGAGTCTCGACGAGGAGAGATGTGCTCCCGCGGGGACGGTCAGGCGGGGTCGAACGAGCGGAGGATCGCTGCGAGCGCGCTCGCGAGTTCCTCGAACCGGTCTATCTCCATCGAGTCGGTGGTCGCCCAGACGCCGTGGTCGTTCGCGATCACGCGCGTGAGGTAGCCGTTCTCGAACACGCGAACCGTGAACCGGTAGTCGCCGAGTTGGGTGTCCGCGTACATCGACTGCGCGTGGAACCCCTGCCGCTCGTTCTCGGCGAAGCCGACGAGATCGGCGGTCTGGCTCAGGTCGCTGCGGAGGTACAGCTGGTCGATGTCGTCGTGCGTGAAGTAAGTGAGGCTCCGCAGTTCGTCGCCCGTCGCCGTGCGAGCGGCGCTGAGCAGTTCGTCGACGCGTACGTCCGAGGGCTGAGACATACACACATGATCAGTGTTCACATACATGAGTGTGGGTGGTCGCGGCACCCACGGACGCGGCGCCGGCGAAGGCGACGACGCCCGGAGGGGACCGTCGCGGCGGCGAGGAGGGACAGAGTTTAGCGACTCCCCCGTGATCGCTCGTCTGATGACCGATCACGACGGCGTCTGCGTCCTGTTGCCGACGATGAACGAGGCCGAGACGGTCGCACGCGTCGTCGCGGACTTCCGGGACGCCGGATTCGAGAACGTCTTGGTTATCGACGGCGGCTCGACGGACGACACGCAGTCGATCGCCCGCGATTCCGGCGCGCGCGTCGTCGAACAGTCCGGCCGCGGGAAGGGGCAGGCGGTCAGGGAGGCGGTCCGCGACCACGTCGAGGCCCCGTACGTGCTGATGGCGGACGCCGACGCCACGTACGACGCGGACGACGCGGCGGCGATGCTCGACCCGCTCTTCGACGGCGAGGCCGAACACGTCGTCGGGGATCGCTTCGCGGACATGCGCCCGGGTGCGATGACGCGCCTGAACCGGGTCGGCAACCGCCTGATCAACCTCGCGTTCCGGGCGATCCACCGCGAGGACTACGGCGATATCCTCTCGGGGTACCGCGCGTTCACCCGCGAGTCGTTCCTGCGGCTCCACCTCACCGCGGACGGGTTCGGTATCGAGACCGAGATGGCCGTCGAGTGCGTGAAGAACCGCGTCCCGGTCGCCGTGGTCCCGATCACGTACCGAGAGCGGCCCGGCGGCTCCGCGACGAACCTCCACCCTGTCCGGGACGGCGGGGTGATCTTCCTAGAGCTGTACCGGAAGGCGAAGACGAACAACCCGCTGTTCTACTTCGGGAGCGTCGGCGTGGCGTCGACCGCGGCGGGAATCGCGATGGCGTCGTTCGTGCTGTACCGGTACCTCGCGTTCGGGATCAGTCACGAGGTGGTCGCCGTCGGCGCGGTCGGCGCGACGATCCTCGGGATCCAGCTGCTCGTGTTCGGCTTCCTCGCCGACATGATCCACACCCTCCACCGCGAGCAGATCGCACGCTACGAGCAGGCCGTCGGCGGCGGAGCGACAGGGGGCTCTGCGGCGGCCGGCGACGGCGGGGATGCCTCCAGACCGGACGAAACTCCCGAAGCGAGAGAACCGGAGCGGTGACCCGGCGAGAGCCTGACGCGGTCGGCGAGCGAGACCGACGCGACGGTTAAGCTGGGGAGGGCGAGGACGACCGACGAACACCGAACCGGAGAGCGGCGGACGACGATCCGCCTCGCGAGGGCAGACGACCGAAGCCGACTCGCACGCCGCGATGACGGGAGAGACGCTGTCTACGTTTCGCTTCGGAGAGGGACAGAAAACCATATTTCCGGTAAAATGTGCGTTCCAATCATGAATACGTCCCTAAGACCGGCGATCACTAACACGGATGTAAGATGATCGTCCCTAACAACTATCCATAAGTCTGAAGTTTTTTATACACACAATCTTACTACTTGGTATGCCACGGCGAAACATTGAGAATCGTGATGATTCCCGGCATATCGGCCGGCGACAATGGCTCTCCGCGCTCGGCCTCGCCGGCGCCGTAACGCTCGCCGGCTGTTCCGGAAACGGCGGTGACGGGTCGGACGGCTCTGACGGCGGTGGCGGCGGGGGCGGCGAAGTCGAGGTTCCCGATTTCCCCCGGTTCGGGGTCGGTGACCTCTACGGATCGGAGGTCGCTCGCAACCTGGCACGGGAGGCGTTCGAGGAGTCGGAATACGACTACGGCTTCGACGGGGACGTCATGGTCAACCCCGAAGGAGACCAGGTCGAGATCGACATCTATCACAGCGCCGCCTCCGAGACCAACCAGCTCCTCGCGGAGTTCATCGCACAGGAACTCGAGAACAACCTCGGTATCAGCGTCACTCCCGAAGCGATCGACGGGACTCGGTTCAGTAACGAGTACTACTCGGGCGACCCCGAAGGCGGGACGGATACGGTTAACGGCGAAGAGGTGGAGTGGTCGAACCCCGGACCGCGGAACCCGGGGCCGCGCTCCGTCACGAGCAACGAGGCGTGGGATATGTCGGTCAACTTCGGGCTGAACACGTACCCGCTCAACCCCCTCACGAACCAGACGTTCTTCGACGGGGCGAACGCGAACTTCAACCCGGTCGGCTACTACCCGCAGTTCGACGTCGAGTCCCTGTTCGAGCAGGCGAGGCAGGCGACGAGTCGGGACGAGATCCGGCAGGCGTTCGTTGACATCTTCGCGAACCTCGCGCGCGAACAGCCCTACATCATGCTCACTCTGGGCGACGATATCATCGGGTACAACCCCGACCTCACCGGTCCGATCGAGAACTTCTCGAACGGCTGGGACCTCCCGGCGTGGCACATCGACGACCCCAGCGTGTCGGGCTCGTACGACACGGTCACGGGAGCCAGTTTCAACACGCTGAACCCGCTGTACAACAACGAGTCCGGGGCCGGAACGGCCATCGAGCGCGCGATCGATCCCGGCTACACGTTCGACGAGAACCAGGAGTACTTCCCGCTTTTGTACGACATGTCCACGGAGGACGGCGAGGTGTGGACGTTCGAACTCCGTGATAACCTCCAGTTCAGCGAGCCGTACGGGCAGGTCACCGCCGAGGACTTCGTCTATCAGATCCAGGAGGTCCAACAGGCCGATTGGGCGAACACCGCCGACTCGGACAGCTGGGAGGGCGTCGAAGTCGAGCAGACCGGGGAACTCGAGTTCGAGGCGACGCTGGAAACGTCGAACGTGCTGTGGCCCCAGACGTACGACCCGTACCTCTACCCGATTCCGCGTGCCCTCCTCGAACCGTACGTCGAGGAGGAGGACGTGGAGGGGCTCCAGCAGGACGAGGAGCTCCTCGAACTCCAGTTCTCGGGGAACCTCGGGCCGTTCGAGCTCGAAGAGTGGAACCGCGGCTCGGGTACCGAGTACGTCCGGAACGACGAGTACTACCTCCGGGACATCGACGAGGGGCCGGACCTGTTCTCCGAAGGGCCGCTCTTCGAGGAGGCGTCGATCAGCGTCGTTCAAGAGCAGGCGTCGCGTCTCGGTGCGCTCGAGACGGGCGAGGCGGACGCGGCGGCGATTCCGCCGGAGCAGTACGAGTCGTACAGCGAAGACGATAACGTGACCGTCCGGCAGGTCCCCACGCCGTACAACACGATCATCTCCGTGAACCAGCGCGCGAACGGGTGGAACACCGGTCCGGGCAACATGTTCCAGCTCGTTCCGTTCCGCCAGGCGATGGCGGCGGCGATCGGCAAAGAGGAGCTGATCCAAGGGGTCTACCGCGGACTCGCCTCCTCCCACTTCACCTGGCAGCCCCGCTGGTCCGAGTTCTACCCGTCGACGGACGAGTAAGAGCGAGCCACCCCGTTCTCACCCTACCGACTTACACATCACATGGGATTTGGAAGGTACGTCACCGCTCGGGTTCTCTGGGCAGCAGTCGTATCGCTCATTATCGTCACGATCACGTTCCTGCTGCTCTCGGCCGCGCCGAACCCGGCCGTCCAGCGGGCAGCGACGCAGGCGGCGCTTCAAGGCGGCGATCCGGCGGAGGCGGCCGAGCGGGTACGCGAGCTGCGCGGGCTCGACCAGCCGCTTCACGTCCGGTATTTCGACTTCATCCGGAGCGTGTACACGCTCGACTGGGGCTGGTCCGTGAGCCGGAGCCAGCCCGTGATGGAGGCGGTCACGCAGGCGCTGTACTACACCGCGCAGTACTCGATTCCGTGGACCATCCTCACGATCACCTTGGGGCCGCTCGTCGGCGTCTACTCCGCCGCGAACATGTACAGTTGGAAGGACCACGCGGCGACCGGGTTCGCCTTCTTCGGCTACGCCATCCCGAACTTCTTTTTCGGGATCATCCTCCTGTTGATCTTCGGCGTGTGGCTGGAGGTGATACCGGTGATCTACAACACGAGCGCACCGGTGTTCAGCGTGGAGAACGCGATCCAGCTGTCGGTCCCGGTGTTCGTGTTGGTCACCGGGTCGATCGGCGCCGTCATGCGCGTCTCCCGGAACGAGTCCGCGGAGTTCCAGAACGCCGACTTCATGAAGACGGCAAAGGCGAAGGGGGTCTCCCCGCTTCGTGCGTACGCGTATCACGTCATGCGACCGACCCTCGTCCCGCTCTCGACGACGCTCGTGGGACAGCTCCTCGCGCTGTTCCTCGGGTCGTCACTCCTCGTCGAGGTCGTGTTCGGTATCCCCGGACTGGGACGGTTGACTTACGAAGCGCTGCTCGCACAGGACACGAACCTCGTGTTGGGGACGACGCTGTTCTTCACCTTCGTCGCCGTCATCGGGAACCTCCTCGAGGACATCGTGTTCACCGTGCTCGACCCGCGGATCAGCTACGATGACAGGTAACATAACCGAAAACAATGGCAACTGAAGACTCCGAACGGTTCGATCAAGTCGACTGGAACGACCTCTCGCGGTCGGGGCGGTTCGATCTGTCGACCAACTCGATCGGGATGCTGCTGACGACCCTGCCGCTCGCGCTGCTCGGCGTGTACGACTGGCGCTTCACCGGCCAGCGCACCCCGACCTTCGAGTTCATCGGCCTCGAACGGAACTTGGAGAGTCTCGACTTCTTCTTCATCTTCACGCTGTTCCTGGCGTTCTGGTACCTCGTCTTGCCGCTGTACCAGAACCCGCGGATGACGCGGTACTACTGGAAGGAGTTCAAGCGCAACCGCCCCGCGGTCGTGAGCCTCGGCTGGCTCGGCATCGTGTTCGTCGGCGGGCTCGTCGGCCCGCTCGTCATGAACGCGCCGCAACAGGACCTGTTCATCGCCTACCAGCCGCCGGTGTTCACCTCCGTCGTCGACACGACACCGGCGACGTGCGTCGGCGAGGTGATGAACGGACGGTGCTACGGCACCTGGCAACACCCGCTCGGGACCACGCAGGGCGGGAAGGACGTGTTCACGATGATCGTCTACGGGATGACGATCAGCATGCAGATCGCCTTCATCACGACGACTATCGTCGCCACGATCGGGATCTCGTTCGGGACGCTCAGCGCGTACGCCGGCGGGTGGGTCGACGAAATCATGATGCGGTTCGTCGACATCATCCTCTCGTTCCCGACGTTCCTGATGTTCCTGCTCATCCTGTACATCTACGGGGCCGGGCTGGGGATGTTCATCGTGGTGTTCTCGCTGTTCGCCTGGGGCGGGACCGCCCGCTACATCCGGAGCAAGTCGCTGTCGATCTCCGAGGAGGAGTTCATCAAGGCGAGCCGGATCAGCGGCGCGAGCACGTATCAAGTGATCCGCGGACACGTCGTGCCGAACGCGGCGAGCAGCATCATCACCCAGCTCACGCTGCTCATTCCCGGCTTCCTGCTCGCGGAGGCCCAGCTCGCGTTCCTCGGGATCGGCGACTCGACGGTGCCCTCGTGGGGGCAGCTCATCTCCGCCGGGCGGAGCGACCTCTCGTTCGCCCCGTGGATCGTGTTAGCGCCGGGTATCGTGCTGTTCCTGACCATCCTCGCGTTCAACTTCCTCGGTGACGCGCTGTTGGACGCGCTGAACCCCGAAGCGGAGGCGGAGAACGAATAATGGCCGACGATCAGCCACTACTCGAGGTCGAAAACCTCACGACGACGTTCAGCACCGACAACGGAACGCTCACCGCGGTCGACGGGATCGACTTCAGCGTCGACACCGGCGAGACGGTGTGTATCGTCGGCGAGTCGGGGTCCGGAAAGACGGTCGCGACGGAGTCGATCACGCGGATTATCAACACCCCGCCGGGAGAGATCGAGGGGACCGTCCGGTACGACGGGCGCGACCTGCTGTCGCTCCCCGAATCGGAGCTTCAGAACATCCGGGGCAACGAGATCGCACACATCTTCCAGAACCCGCAGGAGGCGATGAACCACTGCTACACGGTCGGGTGGCAGATCACCGAGGCGCTCCAGATCCACCAGGACGTCTCCGACGACGAGGCCCGCGCGAAGGCGGTCGACCTCATGGACCGCGTCGGGATCGCGAACGCGAGCTCGCGGTTCGACGACTACCCGCACGAGTTCTCCGGCGGACAGAAGCAGCGCGTGATGATCGCGATGGCGCTCGTCGGGGACCCCGACCTGCTCATCGCCGACGAGCCCACGACCGCGCTCGACGTGACCGTCCAAGCGCAGATCCTGCGGCTCCTCGACGACCTCCAAGAGGAGTTCGAGATGGGAATCCTGTTCGTCACGCACGACCTCGGCGTCGTCGCGGAGATCGCCGACCGGATCGTCGTGATGTACGCCGGGAAGGTGATGGAGCGGGGCGGCGTCCTCGACATCTTCGATCACCCCGGGCATCCGTACACACAGCAACTGCTGGAGTGTTTGCCGGAGTTCGGGGGATCCGGCGGCGGCATTCCGGGGACGCTCCCGGACCCGCACGACCCGCCGGACGGCTGCCGGTTCGCTCCGCGGTGCGAGTACGCCGAGGAGGCGTGTCGCACCGGCGACCAGCCGGACGAGGTCGAGGTGGCGCCGAGCCAGGAGGTCTCCTGCGTCCACTACGGGCCGGGCGGCAACCCGTCGGTAGTCAGGAGCGACGGGCTCGGACCGGGCGACGGAGCGGCCGACGGCGACAGCGAGGTGGGTCCCGCCGATGACTGAGCCGCTGCTCTCGGTCCGCGACCTGAAGAAACACTACCCGATCCGGAAGGGGCTGTTCAACCGGAAGGTCGGCGCCGCCCGCGCCGTCGACGGGATCAGCTTCGACATCGAAGAGGGCGAAACGCTCGGACTCGTCGGCGAGTCCGGGTGCGGGAAGTCGACCGCGGCGAGTTCGGTGATCCACTTGGAGGAGCCGACCTCGGGCGAGGTCATCTTCAACGGGAACGGACGCGGGGGCGCGACGCGCGACCCCGACGGAACCCACCCCAACGACGTGACGCAGTTCGACGACGACGAGATGATGGCGTTCCGGCGGGGCGCCCAGATGATCTTCCAAGACCCGTCGTCGAGCTTCGACCCGCGGGTGTCCGTGGGGAACGCCGTCGGCGAGCTGCTCAAGGTCCACGGGATGAGCGACCGCCACCGGCGTCGCGCCATCGTCGAGGACCTGCTCGAACGCGTCGGGCTCTCGGCGAGCGACTTCGACCGGTACCCGCACGAGTTCTCCGGCGGGCAGAAACAGCGGATCGCGCTCGCCCGGGCGCTCGTGTTGAACCCGGACCTCATCATCGCCGACGAGCCGGTGAGCGCGCTCGACGTCTCCATCCAGGCGGAGATACTCTCGCTGATCAACGACCTCCAAGACGAGTTCGGGCTGTCGCTTCTGTTCATCAGCCACGACATGTCCGTCATCCGCCAGATCTGTGACCGCGTGGCCGTGATGTACCTCGGCGAGATAGTCGAGATCGGGCCGGTGGAGGAGATCTTCACCGACCCGCAACACCCATACACCGAGGCGCTGCTGTCCTCGATCCCGACGCCGGACCCGCGCGCGAGCGTCGGCGGCATCGAGCTGAAGGGCACCGTGCCGAGTCCGACGAACCCGCCGAGCGGGTGTCGGTTCCACACCCGGTGTCACAAGGTGATCCAACCGGACGGCGTCGACGTCGATCAGGCCGACTGGCGCGGGCTGTTGAACTTCCGCGACAAGGTCAGCGCGGGCGAGGTCGACGTCGAACAGGTCCGCGAGAACATCGTCGCCGGCGGCTCCGACCCGACCGACGCGGAGGTCCAGGCGGAGATCCGCCGGGAGTTCGACATCGGGGAGACCGTCGACGACCCCGACCTCGAACGGACCCTCTCGGAGGCGCTGGATCTCCTGATCGACGGGAACGACGAGCGGGCGGGAGAGGTCTTGCGAAACGCGATCACGACGCCGTGCGCCGAGACCGAGCCGGAACGGACGGTCCACACGCCGGACCACGAGTCCGCCTGTCTCCGACACGAGGGTCAGGCGGCCGCGGAGCCGAACCCCGCGGACGACTGATCCCGGCCGCGACCGAGCCGGGACCGCTCACTCGGTCGTCGACGCGAGCGACGCCGGGTCGATCCGCCGCGGCTCCGGTACTGGTTTTCCCGCCGGAGCGACCGCCACGTCGCCGCGAGACTCGTCGCCCGACGCGTCTCCGCCGCCCGTCGCCGCGAGCACCGCCGTCCCGCCGGCGGAGAGCGGGGCGACGAAGCCGGCGGCGAGCGCCGAGGGGTCGGAGAAGGGTGCTCTGAGGACGACTCGCGTCTCGTCTCCGATCCCGGCGGCCTCGACCGCGGCCGCGGCGCGCGAACAGAGGTCGCGGTGGCTGACCGACAGGTCCGCCCCGCGGACGACGGCGTCGTCGGGGGCGATGTCGCTCGGCGGCATCCCGGGGTTCTCGCTCCACAGCTCCTGTTCCCAGTGCGTGGTGTCGGGACGCTCGGGCGAGCCGCCGAAGGCGGCGAGGTTCGTTCCTGGCGCCGGATCGAGCGCGGCCGCGGTCGCGACCGGTGCGAGGACGACGCGGTCGCCGGCGTCGATCCCCGCCGCCGGGTCGAACCGGACCGGCGCCCCGACGGCGGCCGCGCCGAGGAACGCGAGCGTCGTGTGGAATCCCGGAATCGGCTCGACGGCCACGGTCGCGCCCGTCCGGACGCCGAGGTACCGGAGCACGTTCGCCGCCTTGTAGCCGTTCGTGATCAGGTCGTGGGAGGTCCGTTCCCGGCCGTCCGGCGTCACGAGCGCCACGTCGCGACTGCGTCGGTCGCGCGCGAGGAGTTCGCCGACGAGTTCCATACTCGGTTCTCGGAACGCGCGCGTCTTAACGCTGCGGCGTCCCGGAGGCGACCCCGCGGCCCGACCGGACTGCGTCGGGGCGGCGTCAGGGCGCGCCGGCGATCACCATCTTCGAGCCGTCGGCCGAGAAGGCGAGGTCGCGGGTGGACTCCGGGTCGACCCGGACCGCGTCGCCGGGCGCGAGGGCGACGGCGTCCCCGTCGACGGTGAGCGTCGCCTCGCCGTGGAGCAGCAGGTACACCTCCTCGTGGTCGGCGTCGCCGTGGTCGTGTTCCATCCCCTCCCAGCCGTCGTCGGCCTCGACGACGGTCACGCCGAGCCGCTCGCAGTCGAGCGCCTCTCGGAGGGAGAACATCCCGGGCGCGCGCGGTTCCACGTCGTCGTAGGCCGTCGTGTCGTAGCCCATGCGCTGACCGTCGCCGCGAGGGATCGAAAAGCTACGGGCCGTGAGGGAAGAGGCGCGGCGCCGCGAACGCCACTCAGAAGGAGCTTTTTAGCTTCTCGAAGAAGCCGCCGCCGACGTCGATGTCCTCGCCGCCGGCCTCCGCGAACGCCTCCAGCGCCTCGCGCTGCTCGTCGTTGAGCGACTCGGGCACGACGACGGCGACCTGGACGTAGAGGTCGCCGCGACCGCGACGACGGAGGCGGGGCATCCCTTTGCCCTGAAGCCGGAAGGTCTCGCCGCTCTGGGTCCCCGCGGGGACATCCATCTCGACCGTTCCGTCGACCGTCTCCACCTCGACGGTGTCGCCGAAGACGGCCTGCGGGAAGGATATCGCCTCGTTGACGCGGAGGTCGTCGCCGTCGCGCTCGAACCGGTCGCCGACGTCGACATCGACCTCGATGAGCAGGTCGCCTCTCGGGCCACCGTTCTCCCCGGGCGCGCCCTCGCGCTCCATCCGGAGGCTCTGCCCGGAGCGAATCCCGGCCGGGATCTCGACCGACAGCGTCGCCTCCTCGCGGACGACGCCGTCGCCGCCGCAGTCGGCGCAGTCCTCGCTGTACAGCTCGCCCTCGCCCTCGCAGCGGGGACACGTCGACGTCTGCTGGACGCGCCCGAGCGGCGTCTGCTGGACCTGCTGGACCTGCCCGCGGCCGTTACACTGCGGGCAGGTCTCCACGTCGGCGTCCGGGGGATGCCCCGCGCCGCCGCAGGTGTCGCACTCGGTCGGTCGCGTGAGCGTGACCTCCTTGGTCGCCCCGTTGAACGCCTCTTCGAGGTCGATCGTCAGTCCGGTCTTGAGGTCGCGCCCCTGCCGCGGGCGGTTGCCGCCGCCACCGCCGCCGCGGCCGCGACCGCCGCCACCGAAGAACTGGTTGAAGATGTCCTCGAACCCGCCGGCGCCGCCAGCGCCGCCGGCCCCGCCGAAGGGACCGCCGGCGCCGGCGGGTTCGAGG